>CAYODZ010000126.1:0-4390 GCA_964402835.1 uncultured Gammaproteobacteria bacterium
CCGAAGTTCCCCCTCATTAGAGCGCAGTTAACGGGCAAAAGCTAAGCGGGTTCAGTAGCTTGGCCGCATGTGGGGGGTACACGGCGTAGCCATGTACAGCGGGGCTTGTACGGCGCGAGCGATGTCGGTACGATCGTGGACATGTACATCGACGTCGTGCCGAATCGCGGCTCGCGCCCGGCGTATCTGCTGCGCGAGTCCTACCGTGAAGAGGGGCAGGTGCGCAAGCGCACGCTGGCGAATCTGTCCGCGCTCAATGAAGAGCAGATCTTCGCGATCCAAGCGATCTTGCGTGGCGCGCAACTCGCGCCGGCAACGCAACTCTTCGAGGCGATTGCTTCGCGAGCGCACGGGCACGTGCAGGCAGTTCGTCGCGCCATGCAGCAGTTGGGGTTTGCGCAATTGATTGGCACGCGTGCCTCGCCGGAACGTGATCTCGCGTGTGCGATGGTGGCCGCGCGCATCCTCGCGCCGCATCCGAAGCTCGCCACCACACGCTGGTGGCACACGACGACGCTGGCGCAGGAGCTTGGTGTCGAGCACGCCGACGAGAATGATCTTTACGAGGCGATGGATTGGCTGCTGGAGCGCCAAGCCGCAATCGAGCAGAAGTTGGCGAAGCGGCACCTCAAAGCGGGCGGCCTGGTGCTCTATGACCTGTCCTCGAGCTACTTCGAGGGCACGCACTGCCCGCTGGCCAAACTGGGCCACAACCGCGACGGCAAGAAAGGCAAGCTCCAGGTGAACTACGGGCTGGTGACCGACGCGCGCGGCTGCCCGGTGGCGGTGTCGGTGTTCGAGGGTAACACGGCCGATTGCAAGACCGTGCTGGCGCAGGTCAAGCGCATTCAAACCGAGTTCGGCATCGAGCACATGGTGGTGGTGGGCGATCGGGGAATGATCTCGCACAAGGCGATCGGGGAGTTCAAGCGCACTGCGGGTGTGGCCTGGATCACCGCCATGAAGAGCGCGCAGATTCGCGCTCTGGTGGACGAAGGCGGCCTGCAGATGGGGCTGTTCGATGAACGCAATCTGTTCGAGTTCACGCACCCCGATTACCCTGGCGAACGGCTGGTGGCGTGCCGCAATGTGCAGCTTGCGCGCCTGCGCGCCGCCAAGCGTGCCGACTTGCTGCGGGCGACGGCTGCCGAACTGGACAAGGTGTGCGCGACGGTCGCGCGCAAGAGACTCAAAGGCGCCGACAAAATCGGTGTGCGGGTGGGGCGGGTGGTCAACAAATACAAGGTCGCCAAGCACTTCGAGCTTTCGATCGAGCACACGAGCTTCAGCTATTGCATCGACCAGCAGAAGGTCGAACAGGAGGCCGCGCTCGACGGCATTTACGTGCTGCGCACGCCGCTTGGTCCTGAGATCATCGAGGCGGCTGATATCGTGCGCAGCTACAAGTCCTTGAGCAACGTGGAACGCGCCTTCCGCTCGCTTAAAACGGTCGATCTGAAGGTGCGCCCGATCCACCATCATCTGCCGGATCGAGTGCGTGCGCACATCCTGCTGTGCATGCTCGCCTATTACGTCGAATGGCACATGCGCGAAGCGTGGCGATCTCTGCTCTTCGCCGACGAAGATCAGGCGGCGAAGGCCACGCGCGACCCTGTCGCGCCGGCCATGCGCTCGGTACAGGCCGAGCACAAGGCGCAGACCCATACCTTGAGCGACGGCACCCCGGCACACAGCTTCCGCACGCTCCTCGACGAGCTCTCGACGATCGTGCGCAACACCTGCCGCACCACCACCGATTCAGCCAAGGCGCCGACCTTTACGATCGTGACGCAGCCGAACGCCGTTCAACAGCGCGCGCTCAAGCTCCTCGAGACGATCGCCGTGTAGCCAGTCGCGTGTACCCCAAAAGCCCCCGTCTATAGAGGGACAATGCGCGCTGAACAGGAAAGAACTTCAGACTAATCGGTCAAGTCCTTTTCTGGAATAAGCCCAAATTCGAGCGTGGCGCCGTCATGCCGCTGGTTGACGACTCGCGGTTTCTTCTAAGCGCCGAGGAGCGCGCGTATTCTGCCACGGCGAATTAGCGCAAAAAAAGATTTTCGAATGGCGTCAGGCTTTTCCGGACGCAGCCAGCTTCGATGCTTGCTGCGGTTAATGCGGCGCAAGGTGCTGCGGCTGCTGACTTGTTGGTGTACCGCGCATCTAGGCGTTCGCTCTTCGACAGGCTCAGGGCGAACGGGGGTTGTTGCAGTTGCGGTACGACGAACGGGGTTTATGGCGGCGGGTTACACCCGCCCTACACGGTGGTCGATGACCCACATTCTGCAACGTAAGGTTAAAAGGGATCGCCTTCTATTTTTAATGTTCATGCCGCAGTTACTGCCTTCACCCGCCGCTGACCACGCGGTATCGCTTGGCACCTTACGCCAGTCATTTCCGCGATTCGGCTTCGGAAGCATGCGTTGCCGAGCAGTTGACGTTACGCGCGCACTAATTGCAGTCGTTTGCGCAGCGCTCTCGATCTTTTCTGCTGCGTCAGCACGTGCTGCTTCGGTGCCGCTGCTGTCGTTTCCGGTCGCATGCGATATCGGGAAGAGTTGCATGTTGCAGAACTATTTCGATCACGAGCCGGGATCGGGCGCCCGCGATTACGCGTGCGGTCTGCTTACGTACGACGGGCACGACGGCACCGACATCCGGCTGCCGAATCTCGCTGCGATGCTGAGAGGCGTCCCTGTCATCGCAGCGGCGGACGGTACCGTGCGCGCGACGCGCGACGGCATGGACGACTTGAGCGTGCGGGAAATCGGCGTGGACAGAATCAAAGGCAGGGAGGCGGGCAACTCGGTCGCCGTCGTCCATGGAAGTGGCTGGGAGACGCAATACAGCCATTTGCAGCGTGGCAGCGTGCGGGTGAAGACGGGTGACACGATTAGACGGGGCCACGTGCTGGGCCTCGTGGGTCTTTCCGGTCGGACCGAGTTTCCTCACCTGCACTTTTCGGTGCGCTATAAGGGCGCGGCGATCGATCCGTTCGTTGGAACCGGAGAGCACAAGACGTGCGGTGCGGGTCTAAACCCGCTGTGGGATCCCGAGACGCTTGCGACGCTGCATTACGTGCCTACCGGCGTGCTCGATGCCGGCTTCGCAGGTGAGGTTCCCACTTTCCGGCAGATCAAGGCCGGCGCCGTAGCGCCGCCGGGCGGGTCGGCGCGAACGCTGGTTTTCTGGGTCAACACCTACGGCATGCAGGCAGGTGACCGGGAGCACGTGCGCATCCTGGCGCCGGACGGGAAACTCTTCACGGAGAGCCGCCGCACACTGCCGGCGAAAAAGGCCGAATGGTTTACGTATACGGGCAGAAAGCGGCGCGATGCATCGTGGCCGGCCGGCACCTACTCCGGCGAGTACACGCTGTTACGCGACACGTCCGCCGGACCGCGAAAGGTGGTCTCCATCCAGCGTGAAATTCGGATTGCGCCCTAGCTTCCGCGATAGGCGCACGGGGCTGTTCCGCGCGAAGCGGGAATCCAGGAGGAGTTAACGCAGCTATTCGCCGCCGCGATCGCCAGCCAGCTCGCGAGGCCGCATCCGCCAGAAGGCAATGACCGCGATGAGCATGAGCGCGGCGATCAGGGTAAAGGCGGCGCCCCAACCGACGCGCGACATGCCGCCGGCGAGGTCGAGCGTGTAGCCGATCAAGAGCGGCCCGACAAAACCCCCGGCATAACCCAGCGTCGAATGCACCGCGAGGGTCGCGCCGCGGCGTGAAGGCTCGGCAGTTCCGGCGGCACCCGCCGTCAGCGAAGACGAATCGAGCCACACGACGAACCCGTACACGAGCAGCAGCGCGACTGCGAGTGGATACGACAGGGTGCCGAAGAAGCCGATTGCGGCGGCGACGATCACCGAGCCCAGCATGGCCGCGATGACGAGCGCGCGGCGTCCGAGGCGTATCGCCGCTTCGTTGCCGAGCACGCTCGCCGCCGTGCCGATCAGTCCGAGCGCGGTGAGGACGAGCGTCGGCGTCAGGAGGCTCTCGCCCCAACCGGTGCTGATAGCGACATACCCGAGGAACGCCACGCCCCAGCCGCGCAGTGCGTTCATCTCCAGCGTGTGGATGCAGTAGGCCTGGGCATACGCCATCGCGGAGCGATTGCGGAACACCGGGCGGAAATCGAACAGCGCGCCGCCGCCTGCGGCGGGCGCCGGCGGTTTACGCCGCGGCGCCGCGATTGCGACGATGGCCCACGCGACGGCCGCGCTTCCCGCAGCCGCGACGAACGCCGCGCGCCAGCCGTAGAAGTCGGCGAGCAGGCTCGCGCATGAAAAGGATAGCGCCCCCGAGATACCGATACTCGCGGCATGGCCTGTCACCGCGCGCGACACGAGCTTCGCGTCGACCTGGTCCGCGAGGAGCTTTACGCCC
>CAYODZ010000127.1:0-7978 GCA_964402835.1 uncultured Gammaproteobacteria bacterium
CGCGACACCGCGCGCGCGAGCCTGGCGAACACGCGCACGCCGAGCACGGAGTTCGCATGGACATGCTCGTTGAACTCCGCACGGGAGATCGCGTACAGGTCGAGTCCGGTCTTCGCGACCGCATCTGCCGAACGCACACCCTTATCCAAAAAGCTCATCTCACCGCAGAAGTCACCGCGCCCGAAGTTCGCGAGGTGATGGTAGATGCCGCCACGCAGCGGCAGCAGGATGCGCACCGTACCGCGCCGGATCAGATAGAGGTCATCGCCGGCGTCGCCGTGTCGGAACACGTAACCACCGGCTTTCACGCTGAGCTCGCGCAGCCACGGGCGGAGTTCCTCGACGGCGTCGCGGTCGAGGTCAGCAAAGAGCTCGATCTCATGCAGGTCGAGCGGATGCTTCTCGTCGGGCCGCTGCCAGCCGGCGTAGTCGAGGATGCGGTCTTCGATCCACTCGAGCGCGTCTTCGCGCGAATCGAACACGCGCATGCCGCTCTTGCCGCCGCCGACGAGCCCGACGCGTGACAAGTATCGGTGGATGTCCTGGCCCTGCGACAGCCGTGACGGCATGCCGCAGAAGCTCAGCGCGCCACCATGCTCTGCGAGCCGCGCGTGCATTTGTCGGAACAGGTTCGCCGCGGTGTAGTCGAGCGACTGTACGCGGCGCAGGTCCATCAGCAGCCAGCGCCGCTCGCGTAAGTCGGCGTCGACCTCGCTGTATAACTGGTCGGTGGTGCCGAAAAACAAGTTGCCCTGAAGCTCGTACATCACGCCGAGATGACCGTACTTCGAGAGCAGGTCGCGCGCGTCCTCAAGACGATGCGTCTTTGACGAGAACTGGTCGAGACTCGCGCGCCGACGCAACACCGAGCCATTGATCTGGTCGCGGATAAACAACAGGATTGCGAGCGCAACGCCCGCGACGGACGCGGCGATGAGTCCGATGAAGACGGCAACCGCGGCGACCAACGCGACGACCGCGAAGTCGAACCGCGTCTCCTGATGTCTAAGTAACCTAAATGCGGACCAGTCGAACATCCGGAACGCGATGACGAGCAGGATGCCGGCGAGGGCGGCCATCGGCACCCAGGCAATCAGCGGTGACAGCACCGCGACCGCGAGCACCACGAACACACCTTCGATCACGCCCGACCAGCGCGTCTTGCCGCCGCTCGTCACGTTCACCATGGTCGGGCCGATGGTGCCGGCGCCGGGCATGCCGCCGACGGCGAACGCCGTCAGGTTCGCGAGTCCTTGTCCCATGAGTTCGCGGTTCGAGTCATGACGATGGTGCGTGACGGCATCCAGAATCACGCACGTCTTCAGCGTATCGATAGACAGCAATGCGGCGAGCGCGAGCGCAGAGTACGCGACGCGTTCAATGTCGCCGAGCCGCACTTGGGTAATGCCTTGGAACTGGGCGGAGAGCGACGACCACACGGAGCCCTCGGCGGTGACCGTGCCGATGAGCAACGGGTTGTTGTCATTGTCGAGCAGACCCGGCACGAACAATCCGAGCACGAGGTACGCCGCGGCGCCAGCGAGTAAAGCAAACACGGCCGCCGGCATTGCGCGGGTGATGCGCGGTGCGATCACCATGACCGTGATGGCAATGACCGCGACGATCAGCGGCGGCCAGCGCCATTCCTCGACCGATGCGAGCGCGGGGGCGAGCAGCGTCCCGGCCTCGAAGCCGAGCACCATCGGCAATTGGCTCAGCGCGATGATCAGCCCGACACCCGTGAGATAGCCGCTGACGACGGGATACGGGATGTATTTGATGACGCGGCCGCCCTTGAGCAGGCCGAACGAAAATTGCAGAAGACCGGTGAGCATGACCGTCACGCCGAGCAGCGCGATGACCTGGAGCGGCTCGACGCCGTTTGCGGTGAGGAGCGCCGCGAGGCCAGCGAGAATCGCCGCAGCGGGCGCGCACGGTGCAGAAATGAGTGCGCGCGTGCCGCCGACGAGCGGGGCGATTAGCCCGACCGCGCCGGCGCCGAGCATGCCGTACCACGCGCCGCGCGGCGCGAGCCCAGGGTCGATTGCGGAAAAAACGAGTACGCCAAACGCGATGGATGACGGCAGCGCGACGAGCATCGCCGCGAGGCCGCCCCACACGTCACCCGCCTGGATTTTCACCATCCTGTCAGTCTAGCCGAACTTGTTATACTCGGGCGGTCCCCTGGTACTCGAAGGAAAGCCAATGCGCGCATTCTTGTTATTGCTGTCTTCGTTGTTCGTCGTCGCCTGCGGCACGAGCCCTGCCCCCGAAACGCCCGCGAACCCGCTACTCGCGGAGTGGACCGGTCCTTACGATGGCGTCCCCGCGTTCGACCAGATGGACCTCGCGCATCTAAAGCCTGCGCTCGAGCGCGGCATGGAGCTCGAGCTCGCCGAGGTCGACCAGATTGCGAACAACCCCGAACCGCCCACGTTCGAGAACACCATCGTCGCGTTGCAGCGCACGGGTGACGAGCTTGGCCGGGTCTTCACCTATTACGGTATTTGGAGCTCGAATAAGTCGTCCCCCGAGTTCCGTGAGATCCAGCGCGAGATGGCGCCGAAGCTCTCGGCCTTCAGCAGCAAGATTACCCAGAACAAAGCGCTGTTCGAGCGGGTGCAGGCGGTCTATGAAGGCCCCGAGATGGACGCGCTGCGTCCGGACCAGCAGCGTCTCGTGTGGCTGACTTACAACGGCTTCGCGCGGAACGGCGCGACGCTGACCGGCGCGGAAGCCGAGCGGTACGCGGCCATCAACCAGGAGCTCGCCGGGCTGCACACGCGTTTCGCCAACAATGTACTCGCCGATGAGGAGGGCTACGTGACGTGTATCACCGACGCGCAACTCGGCGGCCTGCCGCAGTCGTTGGTCACCGCCGCGCGCACGGCGGGTGAAGAACGCTGCGACGCGGGTGAGTACGCGATCACGAACACGCGTTCGTCGATGGATCCGTTCCTCACGTTCTCCGACGAGCGTGACCTGCGCGAACGCGTCTGGCGCTTGTACTACAACCGCGGCAACAACGGCGACGAGTACGACAACAACGCGTTGATTGCACAGATTCTGAAGCTGCGCGACGAGCGCGTCGAATTGCTCGGCTACGACAACTACGCGGAGTGGCGCCTCGAAGACCGGATGGCGAAGTCGCCGGATCGTGCGATGGAGTTAATGCGCGCAGTATGGCCAGCCGCGACGGCCCGCGTCGAAGAGGAGGTCGCCGACATGCAGGCGATTGCCGACGCCGAGGGCGCCGACATCACGATCGCGCCGTGGGACTACCGCTACTACGCCGAAAAAGTCCGCAAAGACCGCTACGACCTCGACTCGGATGAAGTGAAACAGTATCTGCAGCTCGACAAACTCCGCGACGCGATGTTCTACGTCGCGGGCGAGCTGTTCGGGTTCGAGTTCACGCCGGTTCCGGAAGGGACCGTGCCCGTGTTCCACGAAGACGTGAAGGTCTGGGAAGTCACCAGCCGCGCCGACGGAAGCCACATCGGGCTCTGGTACCTCGACCCATTCGCACGCCAAGGCAAACGCTCGGGCGCGTGGGCGACGAGTTACCGCAGCCATACGACCTTCGACGGTCAGGAGACGGTACTGTCGTCGAACAACTCGAACTTCATCAAGGGCGCGCCCGGCGAGCCCGTGCTGATTTCGTGGGACGACGCGGAAACCTACTTCCACGAGTTCGGCCATGCGCTGCACGCACTGTCGTCGAACGTCGCGTACCCGACGCTGAATGGCGGCGTGCGGGACTACACCGAGTTCCAGTCACAGCTGCTGGAACGCTGGCTGCCGACCAAGCCTGTGATCGAGAACTACCTGCTGCACCACGAGACCGGTGAGCCTATTCCGGATGAGCTCGTCGCGAAAATCGAAGAAGCCGCGACGTTCAACGAAGGCTTCTCAACGACCGAGTATCTCGCGTCCGCGCTGGTCGACATGATGTACCACACGACCGATCCCGAGGGCATCGACCCGCAGGCGTTCGAAGCGGCGGCGCTGGAAGCGCTCGGCATGCCGGAAGAAATCCCGATGCGCCATCGCTCGACGCATTTTGGCCACATTTTCTCGGGCGAGGGTTATTCGTCGGGTTACTACGGCTATATGTGGGCGGAAGTGCTGACCGCGGATGCGGCCGAGGCGTTCGCTGAGTCGCCGGGTGGGTTCTACGACGAGACCATGGCGGAGAAACTGGTCGAGCACCTGTTCGCGCCACGCAACTCGGTCGACCCGGATGAAGCGTACCGTGCGTTCCGCGGTCGTGATGCCGCGGTCGATGCGTTGATGCGTGCGAGAGGTTTCCCGATACCGGATTAATCGCGACACAAAGGTGTCGCTCCTATCCTTGGCACCTGTAGGAGCGGCGCTTTTGCGCCGCGAATCAGCGGGCGCCTTAGCGCCGCGATTGCGGCGGCGGCACCCTCGCGCCCAGCACTTGCTCCACCGCGTGCGCGATTTCAATCAAGCGCGGTTCGCTGCATGCGCGTCCGGTGAACATCACGCCATACGGCGCGCCGCCTTCAAAGCCGGCCGGCACCATCACGCTCGGATACCCTGCGCGCGCTGCAATCGGCGCGCCGCTGCTGCGCGGGAATAGCAACGCGTCCAGTCGGTGCGTGTTGAAGGTTGCGTCGAGTCCGCCGCGAGCGAGTTCAAGGTCTTTCGCGCGGTCGGCGAGATAGCGTTCACGGTCGGCCTCGACGTCCATCTCATCGGAAATGTCGAGCTGCGCTTGCCCATAACGAATCGCACCGCGTTCGGCATTCGCAAGGTTGAACTCGCGGAGCGCCGTCAGCGATTTCACGGGCGCGCTGTCGCCGAGCGTCGCGAGATACGCGTTGAAGTCCCGTTTCATTCCGTACTTGAACACCACCGAGCAATCGTCATCTGCACCCTTGGCGTCGTCGAGCCCCGCGCAGACGCGCCACTCGCGGTTCGCGTCCGCCGTCGGGATGGTGACGTCGACGACGACCGCGCCGCGCGATTGCAGCGCGTCGCGGACTGGAACGAGTAGGGGGTCGGCGTAACTGATTGGCACACCGATCCTGGCGCCGTCGATCGCGACTTGCTCGGTCGTCGGTTCGAGCGGCGTGCAAGGCGAGGTCTCCGACTCGATCGCGGCCAATACGAGCGCCGCGTCGACGACGGTACGCGCCATCGGGCCAGCGACGTCCTGGTCGGTGGTAATCGGCATGATTCCCTGCGTGCTGACCCGGCCGAGCGTCGGCTTAATCGCCGCGAGCAACGTCGCATTGGCTGGGTACAGGATGGAGCCCGACGTCTCGGTGCCGACACTGACCGCCCAGAAGCTCATCGCCGTGCCGATGCCGGAGCTCGAGCCGCCGGCCTCAAGATAAGCGCCATAGGGATTGACGCCTTGACCGCCCACCGCGCTGTAATTCCCCGGCATGCCGTCCGCGACCCAGTTCGCGAGCTCGGTGTTCGTGGTTTTCGCGATGATGACCGCGCCCGCATCTTCGAGGCGTGTCACGATGTCGGCGTCGTAGGGCGGGTGGTAGCCCGCAAACGCGAGCGCGCCGCCCGTCGTCGGAATCGCGGTCGTGTTGATGATGTCTTTCACGGCGATGGGGATGCCATGCAGCGGACCACGCACGGCCCCCCTACGGCGCTCGGCATCGCGCGCCCGTGCGATTTCAAGCGCGTCGGGGTTCAGCGCCATCACGGCATTCAGCTCGCCGTCGAAGGCCTCGATGCGCGCAAGTGATTGTCCGACTAGGATGGCCGACGTCGTGCGGCCACTCGCCATCGCAGATTGCATCGCCGGGAGTGTCGCCTCGGCGACGTTGAAGTCCCCGGTCGGCGTCATCGCGCAAGCACCAAGCCAGAGCGCGACGAAGGGAGCTACTGTACGCTGTCGCAATGTGCGCATGCGGTGACTTTACCATCGTCGGCCGGACTTGCTGACCCGGCTGCTCAAGCTCCAACCTGGGGAGGCCGCGCCCGTCGCGTTCCTTCTCGCGCTGTCGTTCGCAAAGGGCATCGCGCTCATATTCTTCGAAGCGCCCGCGAATACGTTATTTCTCAAGCATTTTTCCGTCGAAGTGTTGCCGTGGGTCTATGTCGGCACTGCGGTGGTGTCGGTCGCGCTCGGCGTCATCTACGCGCACGCTCAGAAGTCGACCGCGCCGGGCCCCCTGTTGCTCGGCGTGCTTGCGTTCCTAGCGGCGTCGGTCTTGTTGCTGTATCTCGGGCTGCAAATCGCGGAATCACCTTGGCTCGCGCTGACGGCGATGATCTGGAAGGACGTGCTTTGGGTCTTGCTTGGTATCCAGTTCTGGGCCACAGCGGGGATGATGCTCGACTTGCGCCAAGGCAAGCGTCTGTTCGCGTTGGTCGCGTCGGGTGAAATCGTCGCAATCATTGTCGGCGGTTTCGCAGTGTCGGCACTTGTCGAACGGATTGGCGTCAACGGGCTTCTCGTGCTGTGCTTGCTCGGGCTCGTTGCTTCGTTCGTCGTGTTCGCGTTCATCGTCCGGCGGTTCTCCGGGCAGTTCGTTGTCGTGGGCGATGACGACGGCTCAGAGGGCGGCGGGAGCATCGTCCAGATGATGCGCAACCGATACCTCAGGTTGTTCTTCGTACTGTCGGTCTTGTCGTACCTGGGTTCGTACTTCATCGACTTCGTTTTCTACGAACGGGTCGCGGAATCGTTCACCGACGACGCCGCACTCGCAGGATTCTTCGGCGTATTTTTCGCCGTGCTTGGAATACTGCAGCTTTTCAGCAGTTCGGTGGTCGCCGGCCCGATGCTCATGAGGTTCGGGGTCGGCTTCGGGATTCTCGCGCTCCCGCTCGTCAGCGCGACGGGAATGGGCGCCGTCGCGCTCGCGACGCTGGCCGGTGCCGGTGGCCTCGTGCTCTGGCTGACCGTCGGGACGAAGTTGGTCGACGAAGTGTTTGGCGGCACCGTAGAAACACCGATCCATCGCATCCTATACCAGCCGTTGCCCGCGTCGAGCCGCTTGCGGGTTCAGGCTGTGCGTGAATCCATTCTGGAGCCGGTTGCGATCGGGGTCTCGGGCGTGATTTTGCTCCTGCTGACGTCGGTGCTGGGGCTCGGCGCGGAGCATCTCGTACTGCTTGCGATCGGCGTACTCGCGCTCGGGTTTTTGGTCGGAAACCGCTTGCGGCGGGAATATGTGGTCGTGCTTGCCGTTGCGTTGAACCACCGCATTCTTAAACTCGACCTCCTGTCGCTGACGGACGCCGCGACGATCCGTGCATTGCGCGACCGACTGCAGAGCGAGTACGCGAACGAGGCCATCTACGCATTCGAACTCCTCGAGTCGGCTGACCATAAAGACCTTCCGGAGGCCGTCGTCGCGCTCGCGTCGCACCCGCAGCCCGCCGCGCGCGAACATGCGTATCGACACCTGCCGTCAATCAATCCGGCCGGAGCGCTCGAGCTCGTGCGGGCCCGGTTGACCGAGGAGCGCGACCCGCGCGCGCTCGGCGCCGTCGTGCGCGCGCTGTGCGCACTGGGCGACAGCAACGATCACAGCCGCGTGCACGCGCTGCTCACGAATGTGCACGCGCCAGTGCGTAAAGCTGCGCATATCGGTTTAATTCGAGTCGGTGGCTCGGCTGCGACCGACGCGTTCGCCTCGATCGAGGCAGCGGCGGAATCGCCTGACCCCACCGTGCGCGCAGGTGCGGCGGACACCATCGGGGCGAGTCGGGCCGTGGAACTGGTACCCGCGCTCAAGTCGCTGCTCGCGGATGAGCAGCCTTCCGTCCGTCGGCTCGCACTCGGTGCGGCCGGACGCCTGAAAGCAGCTGAGCTGATTGGACCCGTTGCCCGTGCGCTCGGCGAACCGGGGCTCCAGGTCGCTGCGACCGACGCACTATTGGCGTGGGGACCGGAGGCCGTGACGACGCTTTCGGAAACGCTTTCGAGCGACTCGCCCGTCGCCGTCCGCATCGCAGCCGCGCGGGTCTGTGCACGGAT
>CAYODZ010000128.1:0-12562 GCA_964402835.1 uncultured Gammaproteobacteria bacterium
AATGCGCGCACCACTCGGCTGGGCCCAGCTCAAGCACCGCCCGATGCGACTCGTGGTCGCCGTCGCGGGCGTCGCGTTCGCGGTGTTGCTCATCATGATGCAGCTCGGCTTCCGGTCGGCGCTGTTCGAGAGCGCGGTACGCTTCCACGAGCGTTTCGATTACGACATCGCGCTATTCAGCCCCGACAGCGTTTTCATCGTGCGCCCCGAAGATTTCTCGGTGCGGCGCGTGTACCAGGCCCTGAGCGACGACCAGGTGACCGCCGCGTATCCCATCCACATCTTCCCGGCGATCTGGAAGAATCCGTGGACCAACCAGCGGCGCAGCATCAACGCGATCGGCTTCGACCCCGAGCATCCGATCCTCGAGACGCGTGGGTTCGAGCGCGCGCGGACGCAGCTCACACAGCAGAACGTCGTCGCGTTCGACGTCGCTTCGCGGCCGGAGTTCGGGGCCGTCGGCGCGGCACTCGCGAACGACGGCCCGTTCGTCACCGAAATCAACGACCGCACGATGGAGGTCGTGGCCGGGTTCGAGATGGACAGCTCGTTCGGGATCGACGGCACGATCATGATGAGCACGGACAACTGGCTGCGCATCTTTCCCGGCAAGCCGCGCGAACGCGTGCATCTCGGCTTACTCAAGCTCGCCGCGGATGCCGACCCCGACGAGGTGCGCGCGCGGCTCGCCGACTACCTGCCTGACGACGTGCTCGTGATGACCAAACCCGAGTTCATCGCACGCGAGACCGCGTATTGGAACTCAGCGACACCGATCGGCTACATCTTCGCGTTCGGCGCAATCATGGGCTTCGTCGTTGGCGGCATCATCGTCTACCAGATCCTGTTTGCGGACGTCTCCGAGCACCTGCACGAGTACGCGACCCTGCGTGCGCTGGGCTACGGGAACGGCTTCGTCTCCGGCATCGTGCTGCAGCAGGCCGGGATCCTCGCGGTGCTCGGCTATTTGCCGGGACTCGCCGCAGCGCATTCGCTGTATGGGCTCGCGGCCGGCGCGACCAAGTTGCCGCTTTACGTGACGCCGGACCGGGCGCTGAGCGTACTCGTGCTCACGCTCACGATGTGCGCGGTGTCCGCGCTGCTCGCGGTGCGGAAGGTCAGGCGGCTCGACCCCGCGGAGGTGTTCTGATGTCGGCGCCGGCCATCCGGGTCGAGGGGCTCGACCACTTCTACGGCAAGGGGTCGTTGCGCAAGCAGATCCTGTTCGACGTCTCGACCGAGATTGCGCCGGGCGAGATCATCATCGTCACGGGTCCCTCAGGTTCGGGCAAGACGACGCTGCTCACGCTCGTGGGCGCGTTGCGTTCCGCGCAACACGGCAGCTTGCGCGTGCTCGGCGAGGAGCTGTGCGGCGCGGGCCCGCGGGCGCTCGAGCGCGTCCGTCGGCGCATCGGCTTCATCTTCCAGCACCACAACCTCGTCGATTCGATCAGCTCGCTACGGAACGTCGAACTCGGCCTCGGCGCGAGCGGCATCCGGGGCGCGTCGGCGACCAAGCGCGCGGCGGCCATGCTCGAGGCCGTGGGGCTCGCGGAACGCATGGCGCATCGTCCGGAGCAATTGTCGGGCGGGCAGCGACAGCGCGTCGCCATCGCGCGCGCGCTCGCGGCAGAACCCGCGATGCTGCTCGCGGACGAACCGACCGCGTCGCTCGACAAGCAATCCGGCCGCGAAGTCGTCGACCGCATGAGCGCGCTCGCCAAGCAGAAGGGAACCACGATCCTGCTCGTGACCCACGACAACCGCATCCTCGACATCGCGGACCGGATCGTTCATCTCGAGGACGGGCGCTTGAGCACGTTCACGGACGCCGTGATCGCGAACAACGAGCACATGATGAAGACGCTCGCGGACCTCCGCGGGCGACAGTCGATTGACGACACGATCGCCGACCTCGACGAGGCGGGCTTCCGCCAGGCGCTCGACGAGATCACTGGCGAATCGCAGCGTTTTCTCGAAGCGACGGCGCTCGCGCGCGACATGGCGTTCCAGAGCATGCTGCGTCAAGGGCTCGAGAGTTTCACGAAGAAGACGGGCAAGTTGCTTGCAGCAGAGCGCGCATCGTTGTTCCTCGTCGATCGCGCGGCCGGCGAACTCGCGATGCGGGTCGCCGAAGACTTGCCCGCCGGCGCCGAGGTTCGCTTTCCGATGGATCAGGGTATCGCGGGCGCGGTCGCGACAAGCGGCGAGACGATCCGCGTCGATGATGCGTATCAGGACGCACGCTTCAATCCGGAGATCGACAAACGCACGGGATATCGCACGCGATCGATTCTCTGTCTGCCGGTCAAGAACCGCGCCGGCGAGGTGTTCGCTGTCGCGCAGCTTCTCAATCGGATGGACGGAAAGCCGTTCGACGCCAGCGACGAGGCGCGTTTTCGCGCGTTCCTCGAATCCTTGGGCGTGATCCTCGAAACGCTTGAGAGTCTGGCTGCCGTCAGCGCACGGGGACGTTGAGATGTACGAACAGAAACAGATCGAAGACTTGATCGTCAGCTACTTCGGCCTGAGCGGCGAGCAGGTCGGGCCGGTGCTCGACGAGTTCGAGCGCGTGAACCTGCGTGGAGGCGACTGGCTGTTCCAGCAGGGCGACCCCGGTGACGCACTGTATTTCCTCGTCCGCGGCCGGCTGCTCGTATGGCAGGACGGGAGCATCGATTCGGGGAACCGACGCCAACTGCTCGGCATCGTCTCGCCGGGCGAGACGGTCGGAGAAATCGCGCTCCTCACCGGTGAGTTGCGCACGGCGGGCATCCAGGCGAGCCGCGACTGCCTGCTGCTCAAGATCGACAATGCCGGGTTCTCGCGCCTGAGCCTCGAGTACCCCAGCCTTGCCTTGACGATGGCGACGCGGATCGCGGTCCG
Source organism: uncultured Gammaproteobacteria bacterium (assembly GCA_964402835.1). Taxonomy (GTDB): domain Bacteria; phylum Pseudomonadota; class Gammaproteobacteria; order Natronospirales; family JAIVGZ01; genus JAIVGZ01. The sequence continues at coordinate 2,887 of CAYODZ010000128.1, forward strand.
CATGCACCACCGCACGACGAAACGGCCCGAGTCGGGCCTGCGGCTCGCAAATATATGCGTCGTGCCGCTCGATCCTACGGACCGCACGCGCGGGTTCGTCGAGGCGTTGCGCGAAGGGCTGGCCGTGCACGGCGGCACGCGTCATCTGAGACCCGACCGACTCGCCGCGGCCGGCGCGCCGGTCGCGGGTCGGGATGTCGGGGACGGCGTGTCCCAGGAGCTCGCGAGCTGGCTCGAGGACATGGAGGCGGAGCACCGCTTCATGATCTATGAGTGCGCGCCCGAAGCGATGGCCTGGTCGGCGTTCGCCGTCCGCCAGGCCGATCTCGTGGTGCTGGTCGGCGACGCGACGACCGAGCCCGGCGTCCGCGCATGGGAAGACAGCCTGGCGCGCGAGCAGCGCGAATACACGGCGAAGCGCGCGCTCGTGCTGCTTCACCCCGACGATGGCGCGCCGATTTCCGGCACCAAGCGTTGGTTGGCGCCACGCGATATCGCTTACCACTTCCATGTCCGCGACGGCGAGCGCGAGGGCCTCGAACGCATCTGCCGCATCTTGGCCGGCGAGGCGGTCGGGCTGGTCCTCGGCGCCGGGGCCGCCCGTGGGTTCGCACACATCGGCGTGCACCGCGCGATGGTCGAGGCCGGCATTCCGATCGATTGGATCGGCGGTTCGAGCATCGGCTCGATCATCGGCGGCTCGATCGCGCACGGCTGGACCCCCGATGAAGTGTTCGCGAACTGTCGCGATGCGTTCGTCGGGCACAACCCGTTCCGCGATTACACCGTGCCGGTCGTGTCGTTGCTCGCGGGCAAGAAGATGATGGAGCAGTCGGAGCGTTATCTGAGCACGCCGATCGAAGACCTCCCGATCCCGTTCTTCTGCATCTCGGCGAGCCTCAACAGCGGCGCGGTGAACATCCACGACTCGGGTCCTCTGCACAAGGCCATCCAGGCAGCGGCGGCCTTGCCGGTCGCGATGCCGCCGGCGGTGTTCAACAAACGGCTCGCCATTGACGGCGCGCTCGTGAACAGCCTGCCGGTCGACCTGATGCGAAGGCTGCCCGTCAAACGCGTGATCGCGGTCAAGGTCTCGTCGCGACGCGAGTACGACGTCGACTACGACGAACTGCCGTCATCGTGGACGCTGCTCAGGTCGCGGTGGCTACCGTTCCTCGGCCGCCGCTACCGCGTGCCGGGGCTCGCGAACATCCTGTTGAAGTCGATCGAGCTCGGCACCATCGAAAAGACGGACACGCTCGGTGCGATGGCGGACCTGCTGATCCATCCTCCCGTCCGGGGCTTCGGCATGACCGACGTCAAACGGTTCGACGAGATCGTCGCGGTCGGGTACCGGGATGCGGTCGAGCGGTTGAAAGCGTGGGACGAAATCCGCGCCAAGCCCGAGGACGTGACCGTGCGCCGGTCGTTGTCGTAGAATTCCAGCCGACGCGGGTGTAGTTCAATGGTAGAACTGCAGCTTCCCAAGCTGCTAACGTGGGTTCGATTCCCATCACCCGCTCCACCAATTTGTTGGCGTATATTTTACTCTATGTCGGAATTACACAGACCGCAGGAAAACCATCTCCTGAAAGCCGCCTCAAAGGCGGTCCAAGACCGGCTGTTCCCGCGCCTTGAGCCGGTGGAATTGAAACTCGGGCAAGTACTGTACGAATCCGGCGACGAGCTTCGTCACGTCTATTTCCCTGTTAATTGCATCGTTTCCTTGCTGTATGTGATGGAGAACGGCGCATCGGCCGAGATTTCTGTCGTTGGCAATGAGGGTGTCGTGGGTATCGCGATATTTATGGGCGGCAACACCACGACGAGCCGCGCACTCGTGCAGAGCGCGGGCTATGCGTTTAGGGTGCTCTCGCAGGAGCTCAAGAATGAATTCCAGAATGCGGACGGAGATCTGCGTCTACTGATGCTGCGTTACACGCAGGCGCTGATAACACAGATGGCGCAAACAGCAGTTTGTAACCGACACCACACCATCGACCAGCAGCTCGCACGCTGGATCCTGCTGTCACTGGACCGCCTGCAAAGCAACACGCTGACCATGACTCACGAACTGATTGCGAGCATGCTCGGCGTGCGTCGCGAGGGCGTCACCGACGCGGCCGGAAAGCTGCAGCGCGCTGGCATCATCGAATACCACCGCGGTCGAATTACTGTGCTCGATCGGCCTAAGCTAGAGCGCACCAGTTGTGAATGCTACGCCGTGGTAAAACGAGAAACGGATCGAATCGCCGACCTCACGATTTAATGCCTTAGTCTGTGCAATATCGTACGGTGTCTCCGATGCGCCGGCGACCATAATGATGGATGCAAAAACTGCCTTCCGCGAATGTCGTTAACGGGCTGCTCGACGCATTGTCGAGCGCCGAGCGCGACCTTGTGCTCACACACTGCGAGCTCATCGAGTTGGTTCAAGACCAGGTCTTAGCGGAGTTCGGCCAGCCGTTTGAACACGCATACTTTCCATTGACCGCGCACATTGCGTTGCTTGCGCAAGCGGACGAGCACCAGCTCCTGGAGATGGGTGCAGTCGGCAATGAGGGCATGCTCGGAGCGACGCTGGTTTTAGGCATCGACATTGCGCCGCTCCGCGCGATCGTTCAGGGTGGCGGTATCGCGCTACGGATACCGGTCGCCGATCTCCGAGATGCAATCGCCCGAAGCGAGGCTCTGCGGACCGCGCTCGCGGGTTATCTATACGTACTCACCGAGCAGTTGGTGCAGATCGCGGCCTGTACACACTTCCACGAAATCAAACCACGCCTCGCGCGCTGGTTGCTGATGACCCACGACCGCGCACACAGCGACCAATTTCACTTCACGCACGTTTCGCTGGCGGGGATGTTGGGCGTTCAGCGCAGCGCGGTCACAATCGCCGCTGGCCTCTTACAACGCAGCAATCTTATCCAGTACGTACGCGGCGACATCAAGATCCTATCGCGCCCGGGCTTGCTCGCAGCATCCTGCGGTTGTTACGAAGCCCTCACAAAAAAATAGCCCGGGCCGAAATTCGACCCGGGCTAGTTCAAACTCTTTTAACTCAATTAAGCGGCGTTCATCCGACGTCTGATCGCGACACCGATACCACCCGCAAGCGACAACAAGCCGCCGAGTGCGAACCAAGGCAGCGGACCGGCAGTGCTCGGCAGACGGTCGGCGACGCGGGTCGGTGAGGTCGTCGTTGCGACTACCGGTGCGGGCTCGTCGACTATTTCAACGACTTCAGCCGGCGGTGCGCCGGGCGCCAATGAGAACGCGTACATCCCTTCCGGGACATAGACGTTCAGCATCTGACCCGCACGCAGATCCGAGAATCGGTAGGCCTTGCCGCCGATCTCAACGGTCTGGTCGTGTGCCGGCATGATGGTGATTGCACCCATGTAGTTGTCCTGGCGATCCTTAAAGTTGGACTTCACAGCACCGCTACGGTTGACGCCCACGAGTTCCGTCTCGAAGCGCGCCCACTTCTGGCCATTGGATTCAATGACTTCATGGCATGCCTTCGCGACCCGCGGGTATTCCGCGAGCAGTCGAGTATCCCAGCGGACAGCGGCGCAGCTCGCCGCATCTTCATCAGTCGCGGCGAGCCTGTCGACGTCAAGATTCTGTGCACCAGCCGAAGCCGCGAACATCAACCCACCGATAGCCAGCGCGAGGCTGGTCGTTTGTATTTTTGTTTTCATTTTCGTTGATTCCTTTAATTCGAGTAGTTAAGGATGATGTTGACCCGACGGTTTTCCTGCTGGCCTTCGAGTGAGGTGTTGTATGCGAACCGGCGCTCCTGACCGAAGCCCTCCGTTCCGAGGCGCGAACGGGCGATACCGAACTGGCTCACCAAATAATTCGCGACGTTCTGTGCGCGTAAGCGCGAGACTTCCATCGACATGGACGGCGTCGAGTTGCCCGCGTGGCCTTCAATCGCGGCCGTGACGGACGGGTTTGCCTTCAGGAAGTCCGCGACCTTACGAAGCTCGCTGTGGTAGGCGGGGTCGATGGCGGCATCGTCGAGCGCGAACTCCATCTGCATCGCCATCGTGATGCGGGCGGGCAGCGGGTCGAGTCCGGCGATGTCGGTGGCACACGCGATGACTGCGCCGATCCGGCGGTTCATGCGTTGACCTTCCTGCGTCGCGTTGTCGGCGACCGGGCGTGATTCTCCGTAGCCGACCGCGGTCAACCGATCGCTGTCGATACCGTGCTTGGCGACCAAGTAATCGACGACGCTGTCAGCGCGGCTCTGCGAGAGACGCATGTTGACGTCGGCTGCGCCGACGTTGTCGGTATGGCCCTCGATGACCGCAGTGGTATCCGGGTAACGGTCGAGGAAGGTTGCGACGACGCTCAACTTTTCTTGCTCTTCGAGTTGGATGTCGTTCTGTCCGATCTCGAACTGGATGTCCAGAATGCTGCAGTACTGTTCGGTTGCCGGGACTACGATGACGGCCGGGGCCGGCGCTACACCAGACTTCGTTTCCGGGTATTTCGATGCGCCGAAGTGCATCACGAGGCCGACCGAGTACAAGTCGATGTCACCCTTGTTGCCGATGGCATCGTCAACGCGGAATCGCTCTGCCTCAAGGCGCAGGCGCAGGCGTTCGGTGAGGCCGATCTGTGCGCCGACACCGAACTTGAGGTTGGTCGAGCGCTCGCTGGCTGACGGAGTGAATATGTTCACCGCGCCCTGGCCCGAGAACGTAGCGTCCGTCTCGGCGTGGTTGGCGCCGATCCGGCCGAAGATCGCCGTGTTCGCGCTGAGCGGCAGAAGGCCGACCAGGTCCAGGTTGATACCGCGTGCCTCGAGCTGGCCGTTGAACACGCCGCCCGGCAGCGTCTCGACGCTGAATGCATGCGTACCGAGGTCGAAGTAGCCGCCCTCGATCGCGAAGTGCCGTCCGAACTGGTAGCCGCCGTAAAGCTTGTAGCCGCGGTCCTTTTCATCGACGGAGAAGCCAGTTGTCGTGAAGCCGTTGGCGAGCAGGTTGTCGCGGATTCGCTGCTCGTCGACGGTCGACTTGGTGATGCCGCCGTTGATGCCGGCGTACCAACCGTCGTCGTCGGCAACGTATGGATCCGCGGTTGCGAGACCGGCGAACAGCAGTAGTGCCAGCGTCCCTGTGACTTGTTTGGTTTTCATGTTGGATTCCATTAGTTGGATGGGACGTTGATGATGGTGTCGACGAGCGTCACTGACGCGCCGAGCGAAAGGGCCCGACCGTTGAGCGTCGTGATGTCGGTGTTGCCGACGGTGGAGAATGCGACGCCGGCCTGCGAGATGATCGTGCCGACCATCGTGCCGCCGCCGGCGGCGTTGATCGTCGCCGCGCTACCGACCTGCCAGAACACGTTCTTCGCGAGTGCGCCGTTCGTCAGGACGATGCTTTGCGGGAACGCAGCGCCCGGGCCGCCGACCGTGAGCGTCGTCGCCATCTGGAACACCCAGACCGCATTGGCGTCGCCTTGTGCATCGAGCGTGAGGTCGCCGCCTTCGATCATGAACGAGCCCAGCGACGCGGTGTACACACCCGGTGCGAGGGTCAGGTTCGCGAGATTGCCGGCGCCAGGATCGGGGCCGCCCGGAAGTCCGGCGAGTTCGAGGTACGCGACCTCGGCATCGAGACGCGCGTTGGTCGCGATGTTGCACGAGACGGCGTTCGCGGAGGCCAAGGTCGGGCCGGTCGTCGAGTTGGTGCAGGTGTAGATCAGCCCGTTCACGGCACCGATGTTCGCGAGCGTTTCGGTGTAGACGTCGCCACCCGTGTCATGGAACCCGGTAACCGTCGATGTGTCGGTCGAGATGGTGCCGATGTCACCGTCGATGACGGTCTGGATGCCGGTGTTGGTCATGCCGGCGCTACCGCCGAACACACCGTAAGGCTGCGCGGTATTCAACGCGACCGGCTCGAGACACGAGCCTGATGCCGGTGCGACCGTGAACGTCCAGGTCACGTCGTTCAACATCGTGTTCGCTGGCAGCGCGAGGTCCTTGACGCCATCCGAGCCACCTTTGACGACGGCGGTGTAGGTCTCACCGACCGTCAGGTCGTTAAGCGGAACGAAAGTCGCGATCGTTCCGGTTGGCGCGTCGAGCGAGACCGTCGCGGCAACGACCGGCTCGAGCAGCGGCGCCGACCCGGTCACAGAGAAAGTGGCCGCGGTGATGCTGTTCGGATCCATGCGCAGGCCGGACGGCACGGTGAACGTCGTATTCACGGCGTCGGTCGGGCAGACCATGCCAGCATTAACCGGGTCGGTCGAGAAGACCGAGACGTTACCGGCTGGGGCTGCAGTGGTGGTGGTGAACTGCCAGACGTAGTCGCTGGCGGCCGGCAATGCGGCCTGGTTGCCCGCGAGCGCGTTCAGCGCGACATCGGTGGCGGCCGTCGTCACGGTTGCGGTGTAGGTCTCACCGACTTCAAGCACCGCATTCGGCGTCAGCGTCGCAGTGCGGCTGCCGACCGAATAGCTGACAGCGGCGCCAGGGGCTACGCAAGGCGCGGCGCAGGTCAGCGTGAAGCTGGCCTGGTCGATGGATGCTGGCGCCATGTCTTCTGTGAAGATCGCAGTGATTGCGGCGTTCGCCGGGACGCCGGCGGTCGGGCCCGGCGTCGTGGTTGCGGGTTGCGTCACCGTTACGCGCGGACGGGTCGTGTCCGAACTCGCACGGGTCGTGAAGCGCCAGATATACGGTTGTTGCAGGCCGAACCCGGTCGCGCGGCTCGTTGCACCGGAAATCGTGCCGGTGTACTCAGTCGTGAGATCGAGCGCCGTGCCGGATGCAAGCGTGAACGTTGCGACGGTGCCGGCGGCGTTGAGCGTCGCGGTGCCGTCTGGCGCGGTGCAAGGCGCCGAGCAGGTGACGGTGAAATCACCGGCGGTCAGCGCATCCATCGGCTCGCTGAAGGCCGCGGTGATGATGGTATTGTTGATTGCGACGCCCGTGGCGCCATTCAAAGGGGCGACCGCGGTCACTGCGGGTGGGAGCCCGGCGAGTTCGCCGCCCGTGCCGAGGATTGGATCGCGCCCACTATCGCCGCAGCCCGAAATCGCCACAGCCAGTAGAATAAGGGTGGAAAGTTTAATGCCCATGAGTTGTTGCCTCGACGTTGGAGTAGCGAATCCACTCCAGAGGCGCGAACTATGGTCCCAACGGTACTGGCCGTCTGTGCTCCATCAGACAGACTTGGAAGAATTCGGTGACTGCGATGTTTCGACTTAAATACTTAACCGTTCTAGCCGCGCTTGTTTTCACCTCCGGCGTGTTCGCCGAAGCGATCGAAGCGGAAGTGCACAAACACCCGCAATGTGGTTGTTGCTCTGTGTGGAGTCGGCATATTGAAGCCGCGGGCTTTGAAGTCACGGTGAAGCCGGCCCTCGATAACGAGGCACGCTGGGATACTTTCGACATTCCGCGACAGCTCGGGTCCTGCCACACCGCGAAAATCGAGGGCTATCTAGTTGAGGGCCATGTACCCGTCGCGGACATCCTGCGCCTGCTCGAAGAGCGCCCCGACGCATTGGGCCTAGTCGTCCCGGGGATGCCGATGGGTTCACCGGGCATGGAAGGCCCGGTGTCGCAGGCTTACGATGTGCTGCTGCTCAAGGCCGACGGAACGACCGAGGTATACGCGCGCTATTCAGGCGGACGCTGACGCGCTACACCCTCGCGCCAGTCGGCGCCGGATGGGTTCTGGAACACGCGCAGGCCAAACTCCGGCAGGATTGCGAGTAGGTGGTCGAAAATGTCTGACTGGACGCCCTCGTAATCGCCCCACGCGGTGCTTGAGGTGAAACAGTAGATTTCGAGTGGCAGGCCTTCGGGCGTCGGGTCCAGCTGCCGGACGAGCTGCGTGAGACCTTGGTTTAGTTGTGGATGATTGCGAAGATACATCTGCACGTACGCACGGAACGTACCGAGGTTCGTCACGCGCCGCATGTTCACGGGCTCGGCGCCGCGCTCCACGAGCGTGTGATTGAACGCTTCGATTTCCTCGAGTTTCTTGTCCAGGTAGTCGCCGAGCAGATAGAAGCGGCGCATCGTCTTGCACTCGTCATCTTGCAGGAAGCGGACGCTGGTCTGGTCGAGATACAACGCACGCTTGATGCGTCGCCCACCGGCATCAGTCATCCCACGCCAGTTACGGAATGTGTCGGTAACAAGGCGATGGGTCGGGATGGTGGTGATTGTCTTGTCCCAATTCTGGACGGTGATCGTATGAAGCGAGATGTCGATGACATCGCCATCCGCGTTGAGGTCCGGCATCTCGATCCAGTCACCGACACGCACCATGTCATACGACGAAACCTGCACGCTCGCGACGAGCGACAGAATCGTGCTCTGGAATATCAGAAGCAGCACGGCCGCCATGGCGCCAAGCCCCGCGAGCAGCGTGAAAATGTCGCGGTCCAAGAAAATTCCGACGACCACGAGGCCGACAACCAGGTACAGCACAATTTTAACGAGCTGTAGATAACCCTTGATCGGCTTGTCGTCCGCGTTCGGCCGACGCTGGTAGAACGCATTCGCCACATCGAGCGCTGCGCTCGCCGCGCGCACCGCCGCAACCACAACCATCACCTGGGCCAGTCGCTGAATGACGACAACCACGGTCTCAGGGAGGTGTGGGACGAGCGCGATGCCCAACAGCACGACGATGGCAGGCACGGCGTTTGCGAGGCGGTCTGCCACGCGGTGCTGTATGAGTAGGTCTGCCGTGTCTTTGGCAATCAGCCGCGTCACGTGCTGCAGGCCACGGATGAGCACGCTGCGCGTAATCCAGTTCGCTATCGTCGCGACGAGCAACAGCAGCATCGCGCCGGCGACGGCCTGGACCCACGGTGGCCCTATCAGTTCGAAATCGATCATATAGCCATTATGAAGGCACGGGCTTATGATTGCAGACATGCGTAGGGCATTGAAAATAGTCGTTTCCGTCGTCGCGGTACTCGTCCTCTTGGTCGTCGCGCTCGCGATCGCCGTCCCCCTGCTGTTCGACTTGAACGACCACAAGGCGAGAATTGCCGCAGAAGTCCACGACCAGACCGGACGCGAACTCACCATCGACGGCGACCTGGATCTCACCATTTTCCCGTGGCTTGGCGTCCGCACCGGCCCAATGTCGCTCGCGCAGCCGGATGGATTCCCAAGCGATGCCCCGTTTGCGGCGTTCAGCTCCGCGAACGTGCGCGTGAAGTTGATGCCGCTGCTTTTGCGCCGCGAAATCCAGCTCGACCGCATCGCACTCGACGGCTTGCAGTTGCAGCTCGAACGCGACGCCGATGGCCGCGACAACTGGACCGACTTGTCGGAGCGCGAGGGCGCACCGGGACCCGAGGTCGAAGTCGAAACGGAGGCGGGCGAATTCGACCTCGATAAAGTCGAGATTGCGGGGCTCTCGCTGACCAACGCCCGTATCGCGTTCCGAGACGCGCAGGCTGGGGCGAGTTACACCGTCGAAAACTTGAACCTTGAGACCGGAGAGATCCGCATGGGTGCACCCGTCGAGCTCACACTCGACGCGGACATCAGCAGCGGTGTCCCGCAGATGCGAGGGGCCATCGAATTCTCCGGCCGTGTGGATTACGACGAGGCGACTGGCGATGTCTCCTTTGATATTGAGCGCGCATTAGCAGACCTCGAGGGCGGCGTCCTCCCGGT
>CAYODZ010000129.1:0-2448 GCA_964402835.1 uncultured Gammaproteobacteria bacterium
AGCGGCACCTTTGTGCCGCGATTCATTTCTCCGGCGTCTCCAACACCCGATATTCGGCGTCGACCATGCCGAGCCGCTTGTAGACGTCCATCGCGCGCTCGTTGCCGTCGTGCACGTAGAGCCTGAGACCGCACACACGCCCGTCGTCGTTCGCGAGGCGTTCGACGTGCCGGTACAGCGCCTTGAACACGCCGCTGCCGCGGTACGCTTCGGGCACGTACACGCTCTGGATCCACCAGAACATCCCGTCCCGCCAGTCGGACCATTCACGGGTCAGCATCAACTGGCCGGCGGGCTCGCCGCCGACCTCAGCGATGAAGTACCGTCCGAGCGCAGCATCATCGAGCGCCCTTTGCACGCCACGACTCAGCGCCGCCAGGTCAAGTTGCTTGTCTTCGCTCTCGCGGGCGAGGGCGTCGTTCCACGCGCAGATCAGCGCGTGGTCGCCCGGGTTGGCTTCTCGGATAGAAATCATGGGTGTATCATACGCCACTGGATTGGGGCGGTAGCTCAGCTGGGAGAGCGCTGCGTTCGCAATGCAGAGGTCGGGAGTTCGATCCTCCTCCGCTCCACCACTTCAAAGTCGCGGATGCCTGCCGGCACCGCTCCACGCTCGATGAAGCCGCGGTCTTCATCTCGCTTCGCCGCTCCGCGGCGGGCCTCCTGCACAATCTCTCAAAAAGCTTTGAACACTGGCGCCTGTCAGAGGCTTGCGGTACCGAGCCGAAGACGCTGGCGGCAGGGTTTTTGGTACTCTGGTGGTCTGCATCAGGAGGTTCCAATGAAAGGCTTTGTAGACAACATCGAGACACTCACCACCGAGAACACCGACTACCGTCGCGTCTTGTATACGGGCAAGTACATGCAGCTCGTGCTGATGACGCTGCAGCCCGGCGAAGAGATTGGTTCCGAGGTTCATGAAACGCACGACCAATTCCTGCGCATCGAGTCCGGCAGCGGCGAGGCAATCATCGACGGCACCAAGCATGCCGTTGCGGATGACGACGCGATTATCGTGCCGGCCGGCGCGCGCCATAACGTGATCAACACCGGCGACAAGCCGCTGCAGCTGTACACGCTCTACGGCCCGCCCGAACATCGCGATGGCGTGAAGCAGGCGACCAAGGCCGACGAGTACGACGAACACTTCGACGGAAAAACCACCGAATAACCGTCTTCCGGTAAACACCCGATACCCGCGCAGGGATGGCGCGCGGTACGGTGGCGGGCATGGATGTCGAACCGCTCGATACCTCTCCGCTTGATCTCGACGAAGCGTTGCCGATGCAGCGCGTGTTCTGGCGCCTCGAGTGGGTGCTTTTCGGTCTGATTGTGCTGGTTATGATTGCGTCGCTCGCGGGGTTGTTCGGCGACGGCTGGTTGAGTCGCACCGAGGCCATCGACGCCGACATGATGGTTCGCCATGAGCAGTTCGTGCGTCTCGACAAAACGACCATCGTCGAAGTCGCGCACGCGGGCCAAGAAATCTCAGTTTCCCGTGAGTACTTCGAGGACTTCAAGCTCGAGCAGGTCGTCCCCGCGCCGAGCGCGCAGCGTATCGTCGACGATGCATTCGTGTTCACGTTCGATACCGGCCCCGAGCGTTACACGGTGCGGTTCTATCTGGTCCCGCTTAATCCGGGTGGCTGGGCGACGGCCACGCTACGCAGCGGCGACGCGACACTCGAAATTTCCCAGTTCACTTTTCCCTAAGTCAGGAGGCGGCCATGGATCCCGCTCTGCGCGCTTTGATTGTGTATGGATTCATGCTGGTGGTCTTCCGGATTCTCGGTAAGCGCACGCTTGGCCAGATCACCACATTCGACTTCGTATTGCTGCTTGTCGTCGGCGAGTCGGCGAGCCAGGCGCTGATGGGCGACGACTTCTCGCTCACGACGGCGCTGGTCCTCATCTTCTCGCTGATCGGAATCGACTACGCACTCGCGCTCCTCAAGTCACGCAGTCCGCGGGTCGAGGAATGGATGGAGGGCGCGCCGTTGATCATCGTGCAGGACGGCAAGCTCATGCCGGGGCGACTCAGGCGTGCTGGCCTGGACGAGGCCGACATCCTCGTTGCGGCGCGCGAGACGCGCGGCATCGAGCGGCTAGACCAGATCAAATACGCGGTCCACGAGCGGGGTGGCAACATCTCCATCATCCCGTACGACCGGGCGTAGGCGCTGTGGTATCTTTCGACCGCCGGGGCCCCGGTAGCTCAGCTGGATAGAGCGTCCCCCTCCTAAGGGGAAGGTCGCAGGTTCAACTCCTGCCCGGGGCACCACCCCTCGATGCCAGGATTTATTATTTCTCCGTTTCAAATGGGCGAGTCGTGGGCTACACTCGCGGAGCCGATGAGGGCCGCAAAGACAAGTCCTTGAAAATTATGACTGACTCCCTGCAGGACAAGTATCAGGATTCTCCGTTTTTCGGCGACAACGCCGACTTTGT
>CAYODZ010000130.1:0-2913 GCA_964402835.1 uncultured Gammaproteobacteria bacterium
TTCACCATCGAAGTTGAACGTTCGCTGCGTGTGCTTGACGGCGCGGTAGCCTGTTTCGACGGCGTTGCCGGCGTTGAGCCGCAGTCAGAAACGGTCTGGCGTCAGGCTGATAAATATAAAGTGCCGCGGATGTGCTTCATCAACAAGCTCGACCGGACCGGCGCCAATTTTGAATTCTGTGTGCAGTCGATCATCGACCGTCTCGGTGCGACGCCGGCTGTGATCTATATTCCTATCGGTATCGAATCGTCGCTTATCGGACTGGTTGACCTTGTGAACATGCGTTCCATCGTCTGGAAGAACGAAGATCTTGGCGCTGAATATACCTATGGCGAGATCCCGGAAGATCTGGTCGACAAGGCCACTGAATATCGCGAAAAACTGATCGAGCTTGCTGTTGAGCAAGACGATGACGTGATGGAACAATATCTGGAAGGCAACGAGCCTGATGCAGCGACCCTTAAGGCGCTCATCCGCAAAGGCACGCTGAACCAGAGCTTCGTTCCTGTGCTCTGCGGTTCCGCGTTCAAGAACAAAGGCGTTCAGCCTCTGCTCGACGCGATTGTCGACTATATGCCAAGCCCGATCGACGTGGAAGACATCAAAGGCGTCAAGCTTGATGGCGAAACCGAAGATTCCCGTCCTTCCACCGACGACGCACCATTTGCTGCACTGGCTTTCAAAGTCATGAATGACCCGTTCGTGGGTTCCTTGACCTTTGCCCGTATCTATTCCGGCAAGCTGGAAAAAGGTTCCGTGCTGAACTCGGTTAAAGACAAGAAAGAAAAAGTCGGCCGTATCCTCGAGATGCACTCGAATGACCGGAAAGATATTGATGAAGCCTTTGCTGGCGACATCATTGCTCTGGCTGGCATGAAGGCGACCACGACCGGTGACACGCTTTGTGATCCTGCTCATCCGATCATTCTTGAACGGATGGAGTTCCCTGATCCCGTGATCGAGCTTTCGGTTGAACCAAAAACCAAAGCCGACCAGGAAAAAATGGGCGTTGCTCTGAACCGTCTGGCTGCGGAAGATCCTTCATTCCAGGTGACGACCGACCACGAATCCGGTCAGACGATCATCAAGGGCATGGGCGAGCTTCACCTCGACATTCTGGTTGATCGCATGAAGCGCGAATTCAAAGTGGAAGCCAATGTTGGTGCTCCGCAGGTGGCTTATCGTGAATCCCTCGGTAAAGCTGTTGAAGTCGATTACACCCATAAGAAACAATCCGGCGGTTCCGGACAGTTTGCGCGTATCAAGTTTGAAGTCACGCCCGGTGAGCGCGGTTCAGGCATTACCTTTGAAGACGAAATCAAGGGCGGTAACATTCCGAAGGAATATATCCCGTCAGTCGAAAAAGGTATGCGTGAGACTGCTGAAACCGGCAGCCTGATCGGCTTCCCGATCATCGACTTTAACATTCGTGTTTTTGACGGCGCCTATCATGACGTTGACTCCTCGGCCCTGGCTTTTGAAATTGCGGCTCGCGCTGCAATGCGTGAAGCGGCCCAGAAGTCCGGCATCAAATTGCTTGAGCCGGTCATGAAGGTCGAAGTGGTTACTCCGGATGATTATCTGGGTGACGTGATCGGCGATCTTAACTCTCGCCGTGGCCAGATCCAGGGTACCGATACACGCGGCAACGCGCAGTCGGTTGACGCTCTGGTGCCACTGGCAAACATGTTCGGCTATGTGAACGAGCTACGCTCTTTCACACAGGGACGCGCACAATATACCATGCAGTTCTCTCACTATGAAGAAGTGCCACGGAATGTTGCAGATGAATTGAAAGAGAAGCTGGCTTAACCGCCGCGGCTCTTTTTACGAGTAACCGCGCTTACTTTCTGTTTCTGGGGAAGAATCCAGCCCAGAAGCCGAAAGGGTGTTGACAGATTTGGATAGTCTCGCCAAAGCGCGGCACGGACTATCAAGACGATAGAAATTAGAGGTAGATAAAATGGCAAAAGCAAAGTTTGAACGCAATAAGCCGCATTGCAATATCGGCACCATCGGTCACGTTGACCACGGTAAAACCACGTTGACCGCAGCAATCACGAAAGTGCTGTCTGAATCTTCAGGTGGTGTAGCCGTAGACTTCGCGAACATCGACAAAGCTCCTGAAGAGCGTGAGCGCGGCATCACCATTTCAACGTCTCACGTTGAATATGAAACCGAAGCGCGTCACTATGCGCACGTCGACTGCCCAGGTCACGCTGACTATGTTAAGAACATGATCACCGGTGCTGCCCAGATGGACGGCGCTATCCTGGTTGTGAACGCAGCTGACGGCCCAATGCCACAGACCCGTGAGCACATCCTGCTTGCTCGTCAGGTTGGTGTTCCTGCTCTTGTTGTTTTCATGAACAAAGTTGACCAGGTTGACGATCCAGAGTTGCTCGAACTCGTCGAAATGGAAATTCGTGAACTGCTTTCTTCTTACGACTTCCCAGGTGATGACATTCCTGTGATCGCTGGTTCTGCTCTTGCAGCACTTGAAGGTCGTGACGATGAGATCGGCAAAGACAAGATCCTTGAACTGATGAAAGCTGTCGATGACTTCATTCCTCAGCCAGAACGTCCTGTTGACCTTCCGTTCCTGATGCCAATCGAAGACGTGTTCTCGATCTCTGGTCGTGGTACGGTTGTTACCGGCCGTGTTGAAACCGGCATTGTTAACGTAGGCGACGAAGTTGAAATCGTTGGTATCAAAGATACCACGAAAACAACCGTTACCGGCGTTGAAATGTTCCGCAAGCTGCTCGACTCCGGTCAGGCTGGCGATAACATTGGTGCGTTGATTCGCGGCGTTGCTCGTGAAGACGTTGAGCGTGGTCAGGTTCTTTGTAAGCCAGGTACGATTACACCGCACACCGAGTTCAGTGCAGAAGTTTACGTTCTGTCCAAAGA
>CAYODZ010000131.1:0-3702 GCA_964402835.1 uncultured Gammaproteobacteria bacterium
TAGCCCTCCGCGTATTTGTTCGTGAGGACCGACCCCTGCGCCTCGAGGACCCGCGGGCTCGCATAGTTCTCGGACGCGATGAGCTCAATGTGCGCTTCCTGGCGCTGATTCTCGTGCTCGATCGCTATCGCGAGTTCGGGGTCGAATCCGGCAATACGCTGGTCCGGGCTGAACATGGCGGGCTCCTTCTAAGGCGAATGCGGGATTTTAGCATCGCCAGCAGGAATAAGGCCCCAAACCAGCCGAACGCGCCGCCGCCGCCGTCCAGTACCGGAATCGTGGGATTGGGGCGTACGGCGATATGGGTGGCCGCGCGATTGTCGGTCGAATCGGGTTCCGGAAGCTCGCTCCCGACATAGGCGTTGATCGAGGTGTTGTGGTACTCGGCGTCCGGCGCGAGGAACGTCACCACGAAATTGATGGATCCGCCAGCCGGAATCTCGCCGAGTTCGCAACGTAGCGTGATTGCATAAACCTCAAAACAGCCCGCCGGTAGCGAGCGAGCGTTCAGATGAGTGCGCAAATCGATGAATGCCACGGAGACGGCTTCTGAAGCGTCGCCTGCGATTCGGAACGTGAAATCGATGGGGGCGCCTTCTGAAGCAGTTACTGGCGGTGTAACCGACACCGACAGGTCAGCGAGCGGCGGTTCGATCAGCGGGACCTTGTAGAGCTTCCCGCCTTGCGAAAAACTCGGCAACGGTACTCGACTTCCGTCACTGTCGCCCCAACCATGCAATGCGGACGGTGCGCCGACGAAAAGTTCATCTTCGGCAAGCATCAAGGTTTCACCGAAGTACCGCTCGCGAAAAGTTGTCTGCGGGGGCTCTGCGACTCGCTGTACTTGAGACCATTCACCGTCTTGTTCGAGATAGTGATGCACTACATTGGCATTCGGCGCACCGACCAATGCCTGCGTCTCATCAAGCAGCAGCACCGACCAACCGAACCGACCCTCGCCGGTGAAGGTTGCGAGGAGCTCGGCGCTCGCGGCGGACAGGTCGTAGAGGCGTGCCGCGCCATGCCCGGCCGTGTCGTCGTAGGCAAACATCGTAGCGCCGACCAGCAGGCGATCGCCGTGGACGTCCACGGCGTGACCGAATGGGCTTTCACGGCTGTCGATGCCCGGGTTCTCCACCGAGCCAGCGCGCGTTGCGGCCCCCGCAGTCAATTCGTACCAGTAGACGACACCGGTCTCCAGAGAACCGCCTTCCCCGGGCGCGCCGACAACTAGATAGCGGTCCGTCGCTGCGAGCGCGGCACCAAATCCGGCGCCGCCATCGTCTGCATCCCCGGCGAGTGTTTGGACGACAGACCAGCCCCCGTCATCGCGGAATGCATGGACCCGACCTCCCAGTACGCCGGACGGCGGAGGACTACTGAGCAACGGGCGAACGCCGGTATATGGCTCACCGACGTACAGCGTGTCGTCAACGACCGCGAGCGTCTGTCCGAAATAAGCGGACTCGGCCGGCGTGGGCGCAACCAAGGTCTCTTGCAAAGCCCAGATGTCGGACCCCGCATCGAACGCGTATAACTTGACCGCACCTGCGTGCCCGAATCCATCGATCTCATCCTCGTGCGCGCCGATCGCCAGCAAATCGCCGACGCGTGCGAGCGCGATGCCGCCCTCGTTCTGGAATCGCTGAAACTCAACCCATCCGTCTCCGACGCGCCGGTACGCAATGACGGTGTACGAACCCATGTTGGGGGTTTCTGCGCCGACGATGAGTTGGTCGTCGAAGAGAACGACGGCCTGACCGAACCCGAAATCCATGGTCTCGTGCTCGAGACGCTCTACCGCGGTGTCGGGGTGACCGAGATACGTCTGGGCCGCCGCAGGCGCGGCGACGATGAGAAACAGTGACGCGAGCAGGTACCGCATGGACAGCCTCCTGAGACCTATTTACCACTCCCTGAGGGGCCGATAGTACCAGCGGTTGGTTTATGCTGTGGCGATGGCTGAACCCCTCATTACGGTGGGCTGGCGGGAGTGGATCGCACTCCCCGAGCTCGGCATCAAACGCATCAAGGTCAAGGTCGACACGGGCGCGCGGACATCTGCGCTACATACGTTCGCGACCGAACCGTTCGACCGCGACGGCGAGGCATGGGTTCGTTTCGGCATCCATCCGGTCCAGGGGCGCAATCCGGCCGAGGCGTGGTGCGAAGCGCGCGTGCACGATCAACGACTGGTCACGGACTCGGGTGGCCACGGAGAGCAGCGGCTCGTGATTCTCACGCCGATATCCCTCGCCGGCCGCACTTGGCCGATTGAAATCACACTCGCTGCACGCGATACCATGCGCTTCCGGATGTTGCTTGGCCGTACCGCAATGGCGGGTCGCGTGACGGTCAATCCGGCCGCCTCCTACCTGACCCGAAAGGAACGTCGATGAAGATAGCCATTCTCTCGCGCAACCCGCGTCTCTATTCGACGCGCCGCCTCGTCGAGGCCGCGACCGAACGCGGCCACCAAGTGCGCGTCATCGATCCCCTCCGCTGCTACATGAACATCGCAACCAGCCACCCGGAAATCCATTACCGCGGCGAGAAGCTCGAGGGGTTCGATGCAGTCATTCCGCGAATCGGCGCTTCGATCACCTTCTACGGCACTGCGGTGCTGCGCCAGTTCGAGATGCTCGGCACTTTTCCGCTCAACGAGTCGGTCGCCATCAGCCGCTCGCGCGACAAGCTGCGCTCGATGCAGCTGCTGTCGCGCAAAGGCGTCGGCATGCCGGTGACCGGCATCGCGCACTCGCCGGACGACACCGGCGATTTATTGAAGCTCGTCAGCGGCGTGCCGGTCGTCATCAAGCTCCTCGAGGGCACACAGGGGGTCGGCGTCGTGCTCGCTGAGACCCGTAAGGCGGCCGAGAGCGTGATCGACGCGTTCCGCGGCTTGAAGGCCCACTTCCTACTCCAGGAATTCGTGAAGGAAGCCGGCGGCGCCGACATTCGCTGCTTCGTGATCGACGGTAAGGTCGTCGCGAGCATGAAGCGACAGGCGCGCGAGGGCGAGTTCCGCTCGAATCTGCACCGGGGCGGCAGCGCCGAACTCGTGCGCATCACGCCGATCGAGCGCTCGACCGCCGTGAGGGCCGCGAAGATTGTCGGGCTCAACGTCGCGGGCGTCGACATCCTTCGTTCGAAGCACGGTCCGGCGGTCCTCGAGGTCAACTCGTCGCCCGGGCTCGAAGGCATCGAGACCGCGACGAAGAAAGACGTCGCGAGCCAGATTATGGAATTCCTCGAAAAGAACGCGAAGCACGGCAAGACCGGTACTAAGGGAAAAGGCTGATGGCGCGCGCACCAATTGTCGTCGGGGGCATTTCCGTCGCCCCCGGTACGCGGCAAACGGTGGAGCTCGAGCTCGCCCGCCTGCACACCCATACGCCGGTCGCGATGCCGGTACAGGTCGTGCACGGCAAGCACGATGGTCCGACGCTGTGCATCAGCGCCGCGATCCACGGCGACGAGCTCAACGGGATAGAGATTGTCCGGCGCGTACTCACCCTGCCTCAGCTGAAGCGCCTGCGCGGCACGTTGATCGCCGTCCCGATCGTGAACGTGTTTGGTGTGTTGCTGCAGATGCGTTACCTGCCCGACCGCCGTGACCTGAATCGCAGCTTCCCCGGCAGCGAAGGCGGCTCGCTCGCGGCGCGGCTCGCGTATGTGTTCGACAACGAAGTGCTCGCGCAC
>CAYODZ010000132.1:0-13964 GCA_964402835.1 uncultured Gammaproteobacteria bacterium
CAAGTTGCCCGCGATATTGAAGGTCCCCGCATTGTTGAGCGCACCGTTACCATTGATTTCCACCCCACCGGCCGTCCAGTTGATGGTGCCGTCGTTGACCAGCGTGCGGTCGGCGAAGAGCTTGGTGCCGCCGTTCATCGCCAGCGTCGCCGGCGTCGCGATCGTCAAGGTGCCTGTGCCCGCAAGCTGCCCGCCCGACCACGCGCCGCCCGTGTTGACCGTCAAGTCGCCCGTGCCGCCGAGCGTGCCGCCGGAGAGATTCAATGTGGTGGTCGTGTGCGCACCGGCGTCGAAGTTCACCCGGCCGGCCGAGATCGCCGTCGTCCCCGGGCTGTAGGTATTGTTCACGTTCACCGTCGCCCCGCTGAACGAAGCCGTGCCCGCTCCCGTCACGTTCGAGCCCGCATTCAGGTTGTGCGTGCCGCCGGCAAACGCGAGCGTCGCGTCCGCGCCTGCGTTGAAGGCGCCGGTGCTGTTGCTGGTCGAGCTAAAGCCGTTCAACTGCAGCGTGCCCAGGTTCGCCCCGACGCTGAGCGTGTTGTTATTGTTCATCACCACCGAGCCGATATTGCCTGCGTTGTCGCTGCCCAGGAACGCCGTGCCCGTGCCTGCCGTCTTCTCAATCGTGCCGGTGTTGGTCATCGTCGTGGTGCCGATGCCGCAGCACGCCGCATCACCCCAGTTCAAGTTGCCCGCGATATTGAAGGTCCCCGCATTGTTGAGCGCACCGTTACCATTGATTTCCACCCCACCGGCCGTCCAGTTGATGGTGCCGTCGTTGACCAGCGTGCGGTCGGCGAAGAACTTGGTGCCGCCGTTCATCGTCAGCGTCGCCGGCGCCGCAATCGTCAAGGTGCCTGCATCGGCAAGTGTTCCACCCGACCACGTGCCGCCGCCATTCAACGTCAAATTAGCGCTGCCACCGAGCGTGCCGCTCGAGAGCGTCAGTGCCCTGCCTGCGGCAACTGTTGAATCAGCACTCACATTGAGCGTGCCGCCGCCGATGCTGACGGGGGCGTTGAATGTCGTCGGCGCATTCAGATTCACCGTTCCGCTGTTGAAAGCCGCGCCGTTGTTTGCGTTGAGCGTGAACGACGTACCGGTCACCGTGCCGCCTGTAAACGCGATGGTGCGCGCTTGAGCCGACTGGGTGCCGGCGGTGAGCGTGATCGCACCGGTTGTCGCGGAGCCGACGCTCCCGACATTGGTTATGTTGCCCTCGGTTGTCTCGAATTCAATCGCTTGATTGTTGGTAGTTGACGTCGTGAGGCTGTAATTCGCCAGCGACGCATCGCCGGAATCGTGCTGGATGAATATGCCTCCGGCCGTGCTGGTGGCGGTCACGGCGCCGGTACCCGGCGCAAGTTGAATGCGGCCGGTGCCGGTGGCACCGATAGTCGCCGCATTCAGTGTGACGCTGTCGCTGGCGGCGTTGGTCATCGTCAGATCGGACGGATTTCCGCCGATGATGTCCCCCGACGCAGTGATCGCCACGTTCACCGGCACGTTCAGATTCGCCCTGAACTCGACGTCGTTCGCGCTGGCATCGCCGATCCGTAGCAGGCTTGCGGCGCTGACGAGATTGATCTCCGTCTGGTTCAGATAGAGGCCTGGAGGCGTGAACGGATCCGAGCTCAGGAAGATGTCGCGACCGGCCGTGCTGAGGAGCGAGACTTCGTCGCCGCTGATCGGCCGGGTAAACACCATCTCGGAGGCCCTCAGCGTCACGTCATCGGCGGCGCCGGGAGCCGCAGGTCCAGCACAGATCGGCCCGCCGCTTCCGCCGGTGGCACCGCAGCCGGCGCCGGTGCCCGCAAGCTGTGTCAGGGAGCCGTTAACGTCGATCACTATCGGCCCGCCCGAAACGGTCTGAACGCCGCGCACGCTGCCGCCGAATACTGCGGGGGGAACGCCGCCGATCTGCAACGCGCGCGCGTTAGGTGACTGAATGAAGATGCCGCCGCTCGCGACGTGGTAATGCGCTTCGAGCGCCGGGGTGTCCACACGGATCGGCGCAGCACTGGTACCGATGCTCGCTGCGCTTCCCGGACCACCAATGTTCTCGAGCTCCATATGGATGGCGCTTGTCGCTGTTATCAGCGAGCCCGCGCTCGCACGAAGGATGCTCCCGCCCGCCGTGGATCCGTTGTGGAAGATGCTCACATTCTCGCCTGAGACGTTCTCGACCACGATGTTGCCGCTCGGCTGACCGCCGCCCGGACCCACGTCCATCTGTAATCTGACCACGGTTGGCGCGCCGGCGGCCGTGATGCTCGAGCCGACACCCATCATGAGGTCGCTCGCGCCCCCGCCGCGCTCACTCGCATCGGCGCTGGCATCGTTCGCGCGCAGCAGGATGTCGCCGCGGGTGGTCTGGAGCGCGACTCCATTGCTGACGACGATCGATCTGCCCGCCTGCGCCGTAAGCGAGAGGCCCGCGTTCAGCGAGAGGCCATCTTCGAACGTGATGTCGCTGTTTGCCTGAAGCACGACATTCGTTCCCGACGCTTCGAGCGCATTGGGATCAACGATCGCGGGGTCAGCGGCGACATCGGCGAACTGGTCCGCCTGCCCGGGCGGGGTGTTCGCGCCGACGGTGCGAACGAGAATGTTCTTCGGATCGAGCAGCCAAGTGCCCGCGTCACCCGCAGGTGCGGACGCATCCACATGTGCCGTACCGCCCACCGTCAGCGACTCCTTGCCGGAAGTCTCCACCAGCCCGCCATCGCCGCCTTGCGCACCGCCGCGCGCGAAGACGCTGCCGAAAAAGCGCGCGATCTTATCGGCCCACACGATGACTTTGCCGCCATCGCCCGAACCAACCGCGTCGGCGTTGATCGTCGCATCAGGACCGACGTAAGTGTGGGAGGCATTGCGTACCGCCGCGTTCTTGCCCTGAAAATCGCCGCCGACAAGGATCTCGCCGCCGCCTGCCGCACCACGCGCCGTGATGGCGGTGCGGTCAAGAAGACCGACGCGTTCGCCGAGCACGTGCACCGAGCCGCCTTTGCCGACACTGTTGTCGACCGAGATCGTCGCGTCGCCTTGAAGAATCGTGTCCTTCTGCGCGGAAAGCACGACGCGGCCAGCGCTGTCGAGACTTGCGCTCGTGGCAGTGATCTGTCCCGAGTGGTGCAGCGTGCCGCCGAACAGTCCCACCGCGTTAGCGGCCTGGATAGAGCCCAGATTGACCACGCTGTCTTCGGGCGCCTGGATGCCGAACTGTACGCCGTGTGCATCGGGGCTCGTGATCGTGATGCTCTTGCCAGCGGCGAGGACCACATCGCCCGCCGCGCTGCGGATAATCCCTGCGTTCTCGATCTGCGGCCCGACCAGGAAGATATCTCGCGCGGCCTGAATCGTGCCTTCGTTCCTCAACACACCGGCGCCGCCGCCTTCGAACTTCAGTTTCCCGGCGAGGAAGTCTTTATCCGCGATGTTGAGCGTGGACGCGACGAAGCCTGCGGTGTCGATCAGCGCGCCCGCGCCGATCACGATGCCGTGCGGATTGACGAGGAACACGCGCCCATTGGACGTGAGCGCGCCCATGATGCTCGAGGGATTCGCCGCGATGACGCGATTTAAGACCGCGCTTGCCGACGACTGCTGCACGAACTTGGTGAGCTCGCCCGGTGCGATCGAGAACGACTGCCAGTTGAGGATCGTGCCCGGGGCGTTGGTGATCGTTAATTTCTTGCCGGCGGTCTGGACGGTGGCCGAACCGGCAGTGACCTGATGCCCGGTGGGATTGGCAGCGGCGCACTGGGCGAATGCGGCCAAAACGAAAGTGGTGATCGGCCGGGGCGCGAATGCGAAGTTGCGCTTCGGTGCTTTCTTATCCGTGCACTTCTGCCGCGTCTTCATAGCTCTCCTTGAGCTCGAACCGGCCGCGAACCAATCTGCCCTGGTTGCAACTTCGCGCACGTCCGGGGAACTCGGACTGCGCCTGCGCTATATACTAACGACGGTCAGGTCCAAGCGGGATATTAATCATGTCTGAGGTCGATCGCGGTTCCGGCAACGAATGGGAGCGCAGAACGCTGGAAAAGGTCGCCCTCGCGGCCATCGACGAACAGCGGCGCGCCCGTAAGTGGGGCATTTTTTTCAAGCTGCTGATCTTCATTTACCTGTTTGCGCTGCTTTTCATCGGGATGGGCTGGGTCGGCAAGAAGGACACCGGCACCGACAAACACACCGCGCTGGTCGAGTTGCGCGGCGTGATCGGACCCGAAAGCGCGGCGAGCGCCGATAACGTTATCGCGGGCCTGCAGGAAGCGTTCAAGGACAAACGTACTCAAGGCGTCATCCTGCGCATCAACAGCCCGGGCGGGAGCCCGGTACAGGCCGGCCACATCAATGACGAGATAAAGCGGCTGCGCGCGAAGTATCCGGACATTCCGATGTATGCCGTGATCGAGGACATCTGCGCTTCGGGTGGTTATTACGTCGCGGTCGCGGCCGATCACATCTACGTCGATAAAGGCAGCATTGTTGGATCGATCGGCGTCCTGATGGACGGATTTGGTTTCACCGGCCTCATGGAGAAGGTGGGCATCGAACGTCGACTGCTGGCGGCAGGGGAGAACAAGGGATTCCTCGATCCGTTCTCGCCGATCAGCGACTCGCAGGTCGACTACGCCGCGACCATGCTCGAGGAAATCCACAGGCAGTTCATCACGGTCGTGCGCGAAGGGCGCGGCAAGCGCCTGAAGGAAACGCCCGAGCTTTTCTCCGGGCTCCTGTGGGTCGGGACGCGCAGCGTCGAGCTGGGCCTTGCGGACGCCCTGGGCAGCGTCGATTACGTCGCGCGCGAAGTGATCAAGGCCGAGGAAATTGTGGACTTCACGCCGCGGGAGAACATCGCGGAACGCGTGGCGCGGCGGTTTGGCGCCGCCATGGCGGAGGCGCTCGTGCGGACCGCCGTCAGCAACAATCCGCTGGCGATCCGGTGAGCAAGGACCAGACTCACGAGGTGAACTGCGTTCCTACAAACGGTTTGATATAGCAACTCAGGCTGTAACCTAGAATCACACAGCGTCGGCAACGTCGCGACGGCTGTTCGAAGCGGGGGAGAGTATCGTGAAAGCGAGCAAGTGGTTGATCCGGCCGATGGTGCTCGCCGTCGGTGGTTGTTTCGGCGCGGTGCCCGCCTGGGCGAACCCGACCGGGCCGCAGGTCGTGAGCGGCGCGGCACAGTTCCACGGTCTGGGCAAGGACCATCTAAAGGTCACGAATTCCCCGAGCGCGATCATTCACTGGCAAGGCTTTTCGATCGGCGCGGGACAGGTCACCAACTTCGTACAGCAGTCCGCATCGAGCGCGGTGCTCAACCGCGTCGTTGGCGCTGACATCTCCCAGATCCACGGGAGCCTCGTCTCGAACGGCCGCGTTTTCCTTATCAATCCCGCCGGCATCGCGATCGGTGCAAGCGGAGTGATCGATACCGCAGGATTCGTCGGCTCGACGCTGAACATGCTGGACGCCGATTTCCTTGCGGGCAAGCTCAAGTTCAGCGGTGACGCGAGCTCCGGCTCGGTCGTCAACCGCGGCTGGATCAAGGCCGGCAGCGGCGGGAATGTCGTGCTCGTCGCGCCGCACATAGAGAACGCCGGCGTGATCGAGAGTGACGGCGGTCAGCTCGTGCTCGCGGCCGGGCGCAAGCTTACGATCGGCAGCCTTGATCTCGAGGGCGTGGAGTTCGAGATCCAGGCGCCTTCGGACTCGGCTCTCAACGTCGGCAAGTTGCTTGCCGACGGCGGGGCGGTCGGTGTGTTCGCCGGCACGCTCAAGCACAGCGGCGACATTCGCGCAGGCGCGCTCGCGCGCGATGAGGCTGGCCGAGTCGTGCTCAAGGCGCAGAGCGATGTCATTGTGGCTCCGGGCAGCACCACCACGGCAAATGCGAATGCGGGCGGCGATGTCGTCATTCAGTCCGACACAGGCGACGCGCGCATCGGCGGTGCGATTGCCGCGACGGGACGCGGAGCGCGCGGCGGCAACGTCAGCGTACTGGGCGAGCGCGTTCTGCTGACCGACGGCGCCACGGTGGATGCATCCGGAGCCAGCGGCGGCGGCCGCGTGCTCATCGGCGGCGATTACCAGGGCGCGAGCGCCGGGGTTAAGAACGCCAAAGCGACGTTCGTTGGCCCCAGCTCATTGTTGCGCGCGGATGCGACGAATGCCGGCGACGGCGGCCGAATCATCGTCTGGTCGGACAAGTCCACCGCGTACTTCGGCGAGCTGAGCGCGCGCGGCGGGCCTGGCGGCGGCAATGGCGGATTCGCGGAAGTATCCGGCAAGGAGTCGCTGGTATTCCTCGGCGGCGCCGATCTCGCCGCGCCGAAAGGTCTGGCCGGCGATTTGCTGCTCGACCCGCTCGATCTATTCGTCGATGCGCGCGGCGGCTTCATCGCGAGCCTGATCGACGAAGTAACCGATTTCGCCGGTAACGCCGTCACGGTCTCGCCGACCACTGTGGCCAGCATCGCCGGTAACGTAGCGCTTTTCGCCTCGCGCTACCTGCGCATCAACGCGCCGATCGCGCTCGCGGCCGGACGCAGCCTGACGGCGACGGTGCCGGAGTACACCGAATCCGCGGCAGGCGGTCGCATATTCATCCCAGCGGTGCCGGACGATCCAGCCACTCCCGGAGATCAGAGCGTCCCGGCCGTGTTGGAGGGAACACCTCCGAAT
Organism: uncultured Gammaproteobacteria bacterium; assembly: GCA_964402835.1. GTDB lineage: Bacteria > Pseudomonadota > Gammaproteobacteria > Natronospirales > JAIVGZ01 > JAIVGZ01. Next base: position 6,694 of record CAYODZ010000132.1, read on the forward strand.
CGTCTCGACCTGGCGGCCTCGATCACGACGGCCGGCGGGGCCGTGACGCTTTCGGCACCACAGATACAGACGTTCAGCTCGGGAGCTCCGGCCGCATCGCCCGAGATCAACACGAGCGACGGCAACGTCACGCTCACCGCGTCGAATGGCATCTTTCCGGGTGCTTTCCCGGCCCTGAACGTTAACGCCCGTGCGGGCGTGGTGAACATCACGTCGGACGCGAGCAGCGTCAGCGTGGGCAATGTGACCGCCGGGAGCTTTACCGCGAGCGGTCGCACAGGCATCACGACGAACGACATCAGCACGACGGGCAACACCGTTCAGCTCACTTCGCGCTTTACCGAGCCCGATGGAGACATCGTCGGCGGCAGCATCTTCACGGGCGCAATTACCACCACTGGTGGCAACGTAACGGCGGACGCGCGGTTTGGCATCACGGTTGGAAATACGCAGACCAGCGGGGGCGCCTTCGCTCTCGACAGCATGTTCAGCTCGGTTACGACGGGAAGCGTCGACACGGGCGGCGGCGGACTCATGGTAGAAGCCGCCGGCTCGATCAGCCTTGCCAACAGCTTCGGACAGAGCGCCCAGACGGGCGGCGGTATCGTTCTGCTCGATGCAGGCGGTGCTGTGAATACTCGCGGCATCGCGGCGGGCGCAGGTAACGTGACGATCCGCGGGAACCAGATCAGCACGAACGCTGGCGGCGCGATCGACACGAGCGGCATCGTGTCGCTCACTGCGAGGCCCAACTCGTTCAGCAACATCAATACTCGCGTGGACCGCGCCTCGAGCGTGACGGCATCCGCGCAGGCCTCCGGCAGCCCCTTCGGTCAGGCGCGGGTCACGCTCACATCGACGACCGCGCTCAACGTCGAAAGTGCGACCGCCACTGCCTCCGCCGTCGACTGCCGGTTCGATCAAGCTTGTCCAACTTCCGGCATCACGCTGTCCTCCAGCGGCGGCAACGTGGGGATCGGCACACTGACGGCGACCGCGCCGGTATTCACGAATCGCTTCGGTAGTCAGTCCCTGACCGAATTTGTCACCGTCAGCACATCAGGCGCCGGCAATTCGATCGTGGCCCTCCCGGGTGGGGGACAGGTCACCGCCCGCAATGTAACCCTGTCAACCGACCTTCTCAGCGGCGGGGGCATCGGCAGCATCGCGGCCCCGCTGAATGTCGATGCGCAGCGCGCGTTTACCTTCAGTCCCAATGGCGCATTCGGCGTCCGACTGAACAGCGCCGGCACCGTCAACCTCAATGCCAACATCGGGGTAGCGGCGAGCGGAACCTACACGGGACAGCTCACGCGCGACGGCCTCGCGACACCGTGGATCAACGTGACGAACGCGGACACCGCGACTGTTACGGCGGGGGTGGAAATTCCGGACGGTTTCAATCAGCGCGTTCTAAACGCTGATGCGCAACCATCGTTCTCGCTCATCGTGCCGAACGGCGGCCTTAGCCTCACGTCGGCCTCTGTACCGATGGGTGCGACTGCGGCGCAGGGTTCACTCGGCTTCGACGTGACGCTGCGCGCGCGGGACGACGTCGTTGTCGCAGGCTATACGCGCGGCGGGGTCGGTGTCGCCGAGAGCCTGGCGAAGAACACGACCATCACCTCCGACGACGGCTCCGTGATCCTTGGCCGGATCACCGCCAATAAAGATACCGTTCAGATCAACGCGAATACGAACGGATCGCCTGCGCCTGCCGCAGCAGGGCCGGGGAATATCTCGTTCAGCACGGGCATCGCCCAGGCGGGCATCGAAACGTCCGGCAACATCAACTTTGACGCGAGCGGGAATGTCACGCTGCACAACGTCGTGACGAGCGCCGGCAGCATCACCGTCGCGGTGGACCCGTCCCTCGCAGATACCACGATCGGTAACGTCTTCGCCCCCGACGCTGGGGCGGGGTTCGAGGCCAGCGCCGCGGGCGGCACCATTACGATCGACGCGGAGCGTATGGGCGATGCCACGGCGCCGCTTAACCTCGCGGCATCCCGCATCAGGCTGAACACGCGCAACAGCGCAAGCCGAATCGGCGACCGCACCGGGGGCGGTGTGCCGGTGCCGCTCAATGCCGCGACCCCGGATCTTGGGATCAACGTCACGGCCGGGCAGTCGGACGCTTTCGAGGTCGATACCGGCAGCGTCGGCCTAGTGAACCTCACGATCGATTTCAACAACAACACGGGTGGTGCGAGCGGCGGCCGCGTTACGAGCCAAGGCACCGCGTACGACTTCAACGGCATCGCTGGCTCTTTCACGTTCGCACCGCCGGTGCCGATTCCGCATTTCGGAGGCGGGCTGCTGAAGCTGACGACGTCGACCGGCAGCGTGGTGCTCGACCAGATTCAAATGCCGGCCACTGCGGGCATCGAAATCAACGCGGTGGACGGGACGATCACCGGCGGCGAGCCGATCGAGGCCCAGCGGATCGATCTCGAGGCCGCGACGAGCGGTACCAACGGGACCCGTGGTGTGGCGCAGATCACAATTGGCGATATCGGAAGCGCCGCGGTACCCGTCAACAACCTTACGCTCACCGCCGGCCGCGTTGACGCCGGATGCTGTGGCGATCCGGGCCGGCCGGCGAACGTGACGACCGGCGCGATCACGACGACAGACGGCGGCACCGTCACCATCACGACCCGCGGCGGCGACATCAATATCGGCGCCGGAACCGGCACGATCGGGGGCGCCGGGGCCACTCTCGCAGGATCGGTATCTCTGCACGCGGAACGTGTCGGGACCGGCGCCGGCAGCACGGGGACCGCGGAGACTGGCGATATCCGCGCGAATACGATCAGCCTGCGCGCCGGTAGCCAGGGCGCACCATTCTCGATCGAGGTCGGCAATCTGGACGGCCGCACGATTTCATTCGTCGGTTCATCGGGCAATGCCAGTGTGCAGGTGAACGGCGCGATCGGCGCGACGACGCCGGTGCGAAGTCTTACCGGAAGCGATCTGTCTGAGTTCAACGTAACGGGTGCGGTATCCGGCGCGCCAGACGGCGATGCCGGCCAGACCAACACGATCAATATCAGCGCGGGCTCCATCGCGATCGGCGGGGCGATCACGATGCCCCGCGCCGGCAGCACGATCTTTTTGAACACGGGTTCGGGCCCGCTCACGCTGGGACCCGGTGGCGTAGCGGACATCGTTGCGGGCGACGGCAGCGCGATCACGCTCACGCAAGGCACCAATCCGTTCACGTTCTCGCAGCTGAACGCCGGCGCGACGGGGACGGTCAGCATCACTTCGAGCAATACGGCGGTCCAGCAGACCGGCGGCACCGGTATCACCGCCGCGAACGTCACGTTCAGTTCCGGCTCCGGGAACATCAACCGCACAGACGGCGACAACCTGCTCGATCTGAGCGCAGTGAAGAATCTGACGCTGACGACGTCGGGCAATGTCGCGTTCGACGCGAACGGCAGCGTGCTCGATACCTTCACGTTTACAAAGAACGCGACGAATTCCACGTTCACATTGCAGGGCCTCGACCCGTCGCAGTCGATCGTCATCGCGAATGGCGCGACCGCGGTGAACGCCAACGTGACGAGCACTACGAATCCGCTTGATTTCACGCTGACGGTGAGCCCAGGCGGGATCGACGTGACAGGCATCATGACGAGCGGAGGCAGCGTGGTGCTCGCGGCGAACGGCGCAAATGGCGCCATCAACGCCGCCGGTTCGATAATCGACACTACTGCTGCGCCCGATCCCGACAGCACCCGCGGCGGCGTGAAGCTGACCGCAACCGGTGGCCTCATCGCATTGGGAACTGTCATCGCGCGGCCGAGCGGCCGTACCGGTGGGGGCGGCGCAGCGGCCGGTCATGGCATCGCGGTGACCACCACATGCGCATCGTGCGGCATCAGCGTGAACGGCGATCTGACGACGGACGTCGACGGCGGCTCCATCCGCCTCGCAGTCGACGCGAGTGGCGACATCACTCGTACCGCCGGAACGATCACTTCGCAGGCGCCCGCCACGGTCATCGTTCAGACGAACAACGGCAACATCGGTGCGGCCGGTGCCGGCAATGCGTTGCAGATCGATTCGCCGAGCGTGACGCTCAGGGCGCAGAACACGGGCCCGGCCGGAGGCTCGCTCACTGCGGGTAACGTCTTCGCCGACATTCTGGATACGACCGCCGCAACGACGATCAATCTCGACCTCACCGCCCACAACGGCTTCACGGTGACCTCGACGAAGGACTTCGACGTCCTGGCGGTCGCGACGCGCGGCACGGGCACCGGCACACTGAGCCTCACCGGCGCCCCGAACCAGACGCACGCGTTCGCGCGTCCGGTGACCGACCTCTTCACCAATCCGATCACGAACACCTTCGAGGTCGTGACGTCGGCGGGCACGGGGGCGACCCCGCAGCACCCGACGCGTATCACCTTCACTGCGGCCGACGGAGACCTGCTGGTGCGTGGCGGCGCCAACCTCACCGCGACGAACCTCGTGCTGGAAGCCACTGCGAACGAAGGCAGCATCAAGCTTCAGGGCAACGACGGCGCAGCGCTCGCGCTCAACAACGGCGGGGAGCAGCAGTTCATCGCGGGCCGGCACATCGACGTCAGGAACAAGGCGACGATCACCGGCGGCACACAAACGTTCCGCGCGCGCAACGGAGATATCACTTTCGTCGCCGGGAGTCTCAACGGCGAGGCGATCAGCGTTCAGGCGTCCGAGCGCCAACTCATCGAGACACTTCTGAACGGCACCGGCTTCAACGGGGACATTCTGCTCAGCGCCGGCAGCGGCAACGATTCCGTGGTGAGCGTTGCTTTCACCGGCACGAATCCCGCCGCGGACATAGAGCAGCAGATCCAGGCGCGCGGCAATCTCGCGCTGACTGGCGGCGGGGCGGGCACAGGCTCCTTCTCCGAGATCCGAAGCGGAGCGCAGCGCCAGCGCGTGCGCGCCAACGGCAACATTTTGCTGACTGGCGGCGATGGCGTGAACGCGCCCGCGCGCATCGTCAACTCGGGCGACGGCAATCAGCAGGTCGGCGAGAATTTCCACGCCTGCTCCTTCTGCAATCTGGAGCCGTACCAGACAAACAGCATCGTGCTACAGGGCGGCGGCGGCAGCGGCTCACACGTCGAAATCATGGCCAACGGGCCGCAGCAAATACGTACAGAGTTCGGGCCGGTCAGCGTGCTCGGCGGAACAGCACAGGATGCCTTCGCACGCATCGAGGCGCTCGGCTCCGGAGAGCAATTCCTCGGCCAAGCTCAGACCTTCGGCCAGCGGCGGATCGGCGCCTTGCGCGTCGAGGCTGGCAGTGGCTCCGGTGCCTTCGCCCGCGTGCGCGCGCCGAATACGCTCCAGAACATCGCGAGCAACAGCACGATCGACCTCCAGACGACGACGAACGCCGCGTCGCTCACGGCCCAGCGTCAGTCGATCAGTGCCGCCGGCAGAATGACGCTCACCGCGAACGCCGTCGATGTGGTGGTCGAGTCGACCGGGACGGCCGTCTCGGACAGCCAGAGTATCAGCGTGAGCGGGCTCACGATGAACGCGAGCGCCGCGACCGATGCCGACGCGCTCATCCTCGCGATGGGTCCACAGAGCGTCTCTTCCAGCTCGACGAATCTCAACGGCGGCGGCTTCGCGAACGCCGTCTCGCGCATCACGACGCAGGCGGCGGCAGACCTGATTCTCTTTGGCAACGAGCAGACGATCTCACTCGGCAACCCGGTCGGCGGGCGCTCTACGATGGAGGGCGGAACTGCCAACGGCGCATTCGTGCTGATCAACGCTCTGAACGGCGATCAGTCTGTTTCGTGGTCGACCTTGACGATGACGGGCGGCACCGCTGCCGGCAGCAACGTCAAGATCCAGGCGCTCAACGGCAGTCAGACCTTGAGCGGCAGCAGCATGACGCTCCAGGCAAGCGGCGATAACACCACCCCGGTGGCGAACGCGGGCGCCATCATCGAGGGCAGGGACCAGCGCAAGACGGGGAGCTCGGGCACGATCACGCTGATCGGCGGTGCGGGCACCGCGGGCGCCGGAAACAGCTCTGACGTTCTCATCCGTAATCTCGCAGGCAGCCAGGATTTTCGCGGCGATCGCATCGAGCTCCGCGGCGGCTTCCATGATTCCACGGTGCAGATCGTGAACGCCGGCACCGGCACTCAGCAGGTCATCGCGGACAGCACGCAGGGTATCTTCCTCACCGGCCGGGCGACCGGCGCGGGCGCAGACGTGCGTATTCACAACTCCGCGGCGACGCAGCAGACGGTCAATTCAACCCGCAGTAACGCCGATGCGCCGTTCACCGTGCAGAACGACGGTATCGGCATCGTCGACGTCCGTTCCGAGGGTTCGCAGTCCATCAGAGGCGCGGGCGGCATCTTTGTCACGGCCAACACCGGCGCCGACGCGAGCATCACGTCGGCTGCCTCGCAGACGTTCAACCCGAACTTCAACGCGAACATCGGCGGTGTGACCGTAACCAGCAACAACACGGGGAACGCGACGATCGCTGCCGGAACCTCGCAGACGTTCACCAACATCACCGGCGCAATGAACGTGATCAGCAATGCGGCCGGCAGCGCGAGCATCGCGGCGCAGTCACAAACGATCAGCGTCGCCAACGGCGTCAATGTGATCAGCAACGCCGGTGGTAACGCGAGCATTACCTCACAGACCTCCCAAGCATTCACTTCCGGCAACGGCGCCATGTCGGTCACGGCTGCCGCCAGCGGCGCCGCGGGCATCTCTGCCGAGACGACGCAGACGATCAACGCGCAGAACGGCATCAACGTCACCAGCACCGGCAGCGGTGATGCCAGCATCGCGGCCAAGATGGCGCAGGTCTTCACTTCGAGCAACGGCGGCATCAGTCTCAACGCGACCTCCAGCGGCGATTCAGCCCTCACCACGGACACGACGCAGCGCTTCACGTCCCAGTTCGTGGACGTGGTGACCGCCGCCAATTCGTCGGGTAACGCGCAGATGATCGCCGGCGGCAACCAGTGGCTCCACACGACGAACGGAGCAAGCGCGCCGACCGGCGGCGGTAGCATGCGAGTCGCTGCGCTCGGCACCGGCGTCGCCAGCATCGATGCGGGCGCCCGCCAGCTGCTCGAGGTCGACTACCCCGAGTTCATGAACACAGTGCCGACGGCGCCGGGCACGCTGATCATCGGCGCGACCGATGCCGTCGGCACGTCACGCATCCAGGGTGTCGATCAGAACATCTTCACCCGTGCGCTGACGGTTCAGGGCGGCAC
>CAYODZ010000133.1:0-8148 GCA_964402835.1 uncultured Gammaproteobacteria bacterium
AGCCAGAAACTCGCGAAAAACATCAGCACGAAGTACAGCGCGAGCGGCGCCGCAATCAACAGGACGTCGGGCAGCCGGTCGAGAAGGTCGCGTTGCAGCGCGAACATCACGACGATCGTGAACAACAGCGCGTACAGCGTGAACGGGCTGACGCGCGGCACGAATACGGACTCGTACCAGTCGCGGCCGCGGTGCGCGATGAGTATGCGACGCGAGAAATAGCCGGCTGCGAATGGGATTCCGAGGTAGATCAGCACGCTTTTGACGACTTCGAGCGTCTCGATGTCGATGACCTGACCCTCGAGGCCAAACCAGCGCGGCAACACGGTGATGAAGAACCACGCATACACGCCATAGGTCGCGATCTGAAAGAGCGAGTTGAACGCGACGAGACCCGCGCCGTATTCGGCGCTGCCGCGTGCAAGCTGGTTCCAGACCAACACCATCGCGATACAGCGCGCGATGCCGACGAGGATCAGGCCGGTCATATAGTGCGGATGGTCGTGCAGGAACACGATCGCGACCGCGAACATCAATAGTGGCCCGACCACCCAGTTCAGGAACAACGAGAGCCCGAGTACCCGCCGATCGGCGAACACCTGGGGCAGGAGTTCGTAACGCACGCGCGCGAGCGGCGGGTACATCATCACGATAAGCCCCGCGGCGATCAAAAGGTTCGTGGTGCCGACTTCGAAGACGGCGAGATGCAAAGGCAGGTCAGGAACGAAGCGACCGAGCGCGACGCCGACCGCCATCGCGAGAAAAATCCAGACGGTCAGCCAGCGGTCTAGAAAACTCACAACTCGAGCGACGCGACGAACGCGCGGATCTCGTCGCGCACGCGCCGGTAGTGCGTGAGTGCTGTTTCTTCGTCCGGTGCGCTGCGCGCGAGCGCCGGCGGGTCCTCGAACGAGTGGTGCCGCTTCGGCACCGGCCGCGGGAAGACCGGGCACGCCTCGGCGGCCGCGTCGCAGACGGTCACGACGAGGTCGAGTGGGGTATCGAATAACTCGTCGACGTGTTTCGAGCGGTGCCCGGAAAGGTCGACGCCGACTTCGGCCATCACTTTTACCGCGCGCGGGTCGACGCCGTGGGGCGCAACCCCGGCGGAATACGCGTTGAAATCATCAACGCGTAAGTGACGCGCCCAGCCCTCGGCCATCTGGCTGCGGCACGCATTGCCGGTGCATAGGAACAGTACGGACTTCATTCGCGGACCGAGAACCCGTCCACGCCAGGGTCGTCGGCGGCTTCGAGCTGAACCGAGTCCACACGCGCGAGGCGCGGCCCTTTATGCAGCCACGCGACCAGCGCGTCGACCGCGGCGTCGTCGCCGTGCGCGACCACCTCAACGCTGCCGTCGTCGCGGTTCAGCGCCCAGCCGGTCACGCCGACGCGCTGCGCTTCCTTCTGCGCGGAGCCACGAAACCAGACGCCCTGCACGCGCCCGGTGACGATGCAGCGGACGGTCTTCACGTGCGCAGCCGGTAGCCGGTCTTGAAGATCCAGAACACGCCGCCCAAGCATGCGGCCAGGAAAATCGCGACCATCGAGATGCTGAACACAACGCTGACGTCCGAGATGCCGTACAGGCTCCAGCGGAAGCCGTTGATCAGGTACACGACCGGGTTGAACAGGGTCAGCGTGTGCCACGGCTCGGGCAGCATGTCGATCGAGTAGAACGCGCCGCCGAGGAAGGTCAGCGGGGTCACGATCATCATCGGGATGACCTGCAGCTTCTCGAAGCCGTCCGCCCAGACGCCAATCAAGAATCCGAACAGGCTGAACGCGAACGCGGTCAGGGTCAGGAATGCGAACGTCCAGATCGGATGCGCGATGTCGTAATCGACGAACAGCCGCGCGACGACGAGTATCAGCACGCCGAGGATAATCGACTTCGACGCGGCTGCGCCGACGAAGCCGATCACGATTTCAATCGTCGACACGGGCGCAGATAGGAGCTCGTAGATCGTGCCGGTGAACTTCGGAAAGTAAATGCCAAACGATGCGTTCGAAATGCTCTCATTGAGCAGCGACAGCATCACGAGGCCCGGAATGATGTACGCGCCGTAGCTTACGCCTTCGATCGGCCCCATGCGCGCGCCGATGGCCGCGCCAAACACGACGAAATACAACGATGTGGACAACACCGGCGACAGGATGCTCTGCATCAGCGTGCGGCCCGCGCGCGCCATTTCGAAGTAGTAAATCGCGCGGATTGCGTAAATGTTCATCGGCGTTCCGTTACCAGGTCCACGAAAATCTCCTCGAGCGAGCTTTGCCGCGACTTGAGGTCCTTGAAATCGATACCCGCGCGCCCGAGTTCGCGCAGGAGTTCGGCGATGCCCGTGTCCTCGCGCTGCGCATCGAACGTGAACACGAGCTCGTGGCCTTCGTCGGCGAGTTCGAGCCCGAATGCGGCCACCGCATCCGGCACGCGATCAATCGGCTGCTGGAGTGCGATGCGGAGCTGCTTGCGGCCAAGCTTGTGCATCAACACCGCCTTGTCGTCAACGAGAATCAGGCGGCCCTTGTTGATTACGCCGATGCGGTCGGCCATCTCCTCGGCTTCGGCGATGTAGTGCGTCGTCAGGATGATGGTGACGCCCGTCGCGCGCATCGACCGGACCATGTCCCACATGTCGCGGCGGAGCTCGACGTCGACGCCCGCGGTCGGTTCGTCCAGGAACAGGATCGACGGCTCGTGCGACAGCGCTTTCGCGATCATCACGCGCCGCTTCATGCCGCCGGACAGTTCCATGATCCGTGCGTCGCGCTTGTCCCACAGCGACAACTGGCGCAGCAGCTTCTCGAGGTACGCGTGGTTCTTCGGGAGACCGAACAGGCCGCGGCTGAAGTTCACGGTCGCCCACACGGTCTCGAACGCGTTCGTGGTGAGCTCCTGCGGGACGAGCCCGATTCTCGCGCGTGCGGCGCGGTAATCCGTGATTACGTCGTGGCCGTCGGCGGTGATCGTACCGGTCGTCGGCGTCACGATGCCGCAGATGATGCTGATCAGCGTGGTCTTGCCGGCGCCGTTCGGTCCGAGCAGCGCGAATATTTCGCCGCGGCGGATGTCGAGGTCGATGCCGTGCAGCGCGGTCAGCCCGGATGCGTAGCGCTTGGTGAGGCCGTTGACGGAGATGATGCTCATTCGCGGAACCATTTCGCCGACAGCGCGCTGAGCACCTTGTCGGGGTAAGTGCGGCGGCCGTGGCTGCCGTTGTAGCGCGCGAGCGCGCCGGGAAGGTTGCCTTTTTCGCGGTCGAGATACACGCGCAGAATCGTGCAACCCATGCGGAGATTCAGCGCGGGGTCGAACAGGTTCTTGTGCTCGGTCTCGAGCTCGTCGAGCCAGAACGACATGATTTGCATCAATCCTTGCGCGCCCGCGCGCGACACCGCGTAGCGGTCGAAACCGCTCTCGATTTCGATGACAGCGAGCACGAGCTCGGGCGGCAGGTCGACACGGGTCGCTTCGCGATGGACCAGTTTTAAGAGTTCGAGTCGTTCGGCGGCATCCGGGACGCGTGGGGCGAGCCGCTGCGACATGTCGAGCAGCCACACCTCAGCGTCGAAGCGGTCCTCAAAACTGTCGGCGGTCGTCACAGCTTGCGCGAGAATCGCGCGCAGCTCGGGGTCAGGCGCGGGTTGCGCGCCGACGGGGCCTGCGAGCGCCGCAGCGCTAACGACTGCGCAGATAAGCGATGATCTCATCGCATGGAACCTGCGTGGGCTCGGCATCGCGCCGGCCTTTGTATTCGAATGCGCCTGCCTCGAGGGCTTTTTCGCCGACCACGATGCGATGCGGAATTCCGATCAGTTCCATCTCGGCGAACATGACGCCGGGCCGCGCGCCGCGGTCGTCAAGCAATACTTCGAAACCTGCGTCGGTGAGCTCGCGGTATAACGCGTCGGCCGCTTCGCGCACGCGCTCGGATTTATGTGCGTTCATCGGCAGGATCGCGACTTGGAACGGCGCGATGGGTTCCGGCCAAATGATGCCCTTGTCGTCGTGGTTCTGTTCGATGGCGGCCGCGACGATACGCGACACGCCGATTCCATAACAGCCCATGATCATCGGAATCTCACTGCCGTCCTCGGCGACGACGGTCGCACCGAGCTGCTCGCTATAGTTCGTGCCGAGCTGGAAGATGTGACCGACCTCGATGCCGCGCGCGATGGACAGCGTGCCCTGGCCGTCGGGACTCGGGTCACCGGCAACCACCTGCCGCAGGTCCGCGACCGTGGGGAGCGGCAAGTCGCGTTCGAAATTGACGCCGGTGTAATGGAAACCGTCCTCGTTCGCGCCGCAGGTGAAATCGGCGAGCACCGACGCGGCGCGGTCGACGAACACCGGGACTTCGAGCCCGACCGGCCCGAGCGAGCCGGGTCCCGCGCCGAACGCGGCACGGATGCGCTCCTCGGTCGCAAACGCGAGCGGGGTGGCCACGCCCTCGATGGCTTCCGCCTTCACTGGGTTGAGTTCGTGGTCGCCACGCAGCACCAACGCGATGACGCCGCCGTCCGTGCCTTCGACGATCAGCGTCTTCACGCCGTGCGACGCGTCCATCTTCAGCTGGCGGCACAAATCGTCCATCGTCCGGACGCCCGGCGTCGCGATCTTCGCCATGTCGGCGGATGGCGCCGGCCGCGCGGTTGCCGGCAACGGCGCTTCGCACAGCTCGACGTTCGCGGCGTAGTCGCTGGTGTCGGAGAACGCGATCGCGTCCTCGCCCGAATCCGCGAGCACGTGGAATTCGTGCGAGTAATTGCCGCCGATCGCGCCGGTCGCGGCGCGTACAGGGCGGAACGCGAGGCCTGTGCGTGTGAACACGTTCGAATACGCGATGAACAAGCGGTCGTAAGTTTCCTGCAGCGATGCCTGCGTCGCGTGGAACGAATACGCATCCTTCATCACGAATTCGCGCGCGCGCATCACGCCGAAGCGCGGTCGGATTTCGTCGCGGAATTTGGTCTGGACCTGGTAGAAGGTGATGGGCAACTGCTTGTAGCTCTTGAGCTCGCGGCGCGCGATGTCGGTGATCACTTCCTCGTGCGTCGGACCGAAGCAGAACTCGCGATCGTGTCGGTCCGTCATGCGCAACAGCTCGGGCCCGTATTTCTGCCAACGGCCGGATTCTTGCCACAACTCGGCGGGCTGGACGGCGGGCATCAGGAGTTCGAGCGCGCCCGCAGCGTCCATTTCCTCGCGCACGATGCGCTCGACTTTTCGCATCACGCGCAGCCCGAGCGGCATCCACGTATAAAGCCCCGCCGCGAGTTTGCGAATCAGGCCCGCGCGCAGCATCAGCCGATGGCTGACAATCTCGGCGTCGGCCGGCGTTTCCTTCTCGGTATAAAGCGGGAACTGACTCGTTTTCATGGGCGAAGATGATAGCCTACTATCAGCCATGGCACTCAAAAGTTGGACTGACCGCGAGATTGACGAGCGCGCCCTAGACGGGCAGCGCGTCGTCGTATTCGGCTACGGCGCGCAGGGCCGTGCGCAGGCGCAGAACCTGCGTGATTCGGGTGTGGACGTCGCCGTCGCGCTGCGCGACGGCTCACCGCGCCGAGCGCGCGCGATCGAAGACGGCATCGCCGTCGTCAGCGTCACCGATGGCGCAGCGCAGGCAGACCTCGCGATGCTGCTCGTGCCGGACGAAGTCCAACCCTCGCTCTACACCGAGTCGCTCGCGCCGGTGCTAAAGCGAGGCGCCGCGCTGGTGTTCGCGCATGGCTACAACATCCACTACGCGCGCATCGTTCCGCGGGCCGACCTTGACGTGCTGCTCGTCGCGCCGAAGGGCATCGGCGACCAAGTGCGCGCGACCTACGCGGCGGGGCACGGTGTCCCGGGTCTGGTGGCGGTGCAACAGGACGCGAGCGGCGCGGCGCTCGAGCGCGCGCTCGGCTATGCGCGCGCAGTCGGCCATGGCCGCGCGGTCGTGTTGGAGACGACGTTCGCCGACGAGACCGAGACCGACCTGTTCGGCGAGCAGGCGGTGCTGTGCGGCGGCATCACCGCGCTCGCCAAAGCGGGATTCGATACGCTGGTCGATGCCGGCTACCCCGCGGAGCTTGCGTATTTTGAGTGCCTCCACGAGATCAAGCTCATCGCCGACTTGATGTACGCGCGCGGCGTTGCGGGCATGCGCGAGTCGATCTCGAGCACGGCCGCCTTCGGCGATTGCACGCGCGGCCCGCGCCTGATCGACGCGTCGGTGCGAGCATCGATGCAGACGATTCTTGAGGAAATCCGCTCGGGCGCGTTCGCGCGCGAGCTCAGCGCAGAGGTCGACGCGGGCTACCCAGCCCTCGAAAAAGCGCAGGACGCCGCTCGCGCGGATGCGCTCGAGGAGGTCGGCGCGGCGCTCCGAGCGAAGATGGCGTTCCTAGGGGCTTCCCACCGCAAGCGATAGGCGTAGAATACGCGCCCTTCATGGCACGACAACGTCACCCAGCAGTCGCCCGAGAGGGTTGGCCCTTCATTGCCCTCGCAGTCGTCGGCATCGCCGCCGCGTGGTTCTTTGCGCCGCAGTGGGCGATGTTCGCCGGTGTCCTCGCGCTCGCGCTGGTGTTCAAGTTTCGTGACCCGGAACGCACGATACCGTCTGAGCCGCTCGGCGTCGTGAGCCCGGTGGACGGCAGAGTCGAACTCGTCGAAGCCGTGCCTGACCCTGCGTTGAACCGCGCGTCGATCCGCGTCCGTATCCGGGTCAGCTTCTTCGGTGCATACAGCGGTCGCGCGCCGGTTGAGGGTAAGGTGCTCGACCTCGCGGGCCCGCGTGGAATGCGGCTGCAGACCGACGAGGGCGACGACGTGATTCTTTACATCAACACGGCGCCGGGATTTGCCTGCCCCAAGTCGATCGTCGGCTACGGCTCGCGCGTTGGCCAAGGCCAGCGCTGCGGTTGGCTCCGCCTCGCGCGCATCGCCGAGGTCTACTTGCCCGCTAACGCACGTATCTCCGTCAAACCCGGGAGCCGTGTGCTCGCGGGGGCCGACCTCCTTGGGGTGCTCGTCCACCCGGGCGCCTGATAAACTGCCCTGGCCATGCAGACCCCCGAAGAGCCAGGTACCACCGTCGAAAATCCCGCCGAACGTCGGCGCGCGATTTATCTATTGCCGAACCTGTTCACGACCGCGGCAATGTTTGCGGGCTTCTACGCCATCATCGCGGCGATGGGCGGGCGCTTCCAGACCGCCGCGATTGCCATCATCGTCGCCGGCGTCCTCGACGGCCTCGACGGGCGTATCGCCCGTATGACCAATACCCAGAGCGACTTCGGCAAAGAGTACGACTCGATGTCGGACCTCGTGTCGTTCGGCATCGCGCCCTCGCTCGTGATGTACCAGTGGGCGCTGGAGGGGCTCGGTGGCTGGTTCTGGTCGAAGATCGGCTGGCTCGCCGCCTTCTTTTATGCGGTCGCCGCGGCGATGCGCCTCGCGCGTTTCAATACCCAGGCAGGCACTGCCGACAAGCGCTACTTCGTCGGCATTTCGAGCCCGGCCGCGGCCGGGCTGCTCGCGACCTTCGTCTGGGTCGGCAATACGATGGGTTATGAGGGCGGCGACCTTGTCGCGCTCGCGATTTTCTTCACGATTGCAGCCGGCGCGCTGATGGTCTCGCGCGTGCGCTACTACAGCTTCAAGGACCTGAACCTCAGCCAGCGCGTGTCGTTCCCGGTGTTGGTCATGGTGCCGCTCGTGTTCATCCTGATTGCACTGAACCCGCCGCGCGTGCTGTTCCTGATCGCCTTCCTGTACGCGTTGTCCGGGCCTGCGGTGATGGTGTGGCGATGGTGGCAGCGCCGACGGACCGCCACGCCCGAGACGGATTGAGTTGGACGCGCGGCGCCGCCACTACCTCGACGCCCTCGGTGTCCAGGTCTACACCCGGGCGGACCAACCACCGATTGCGGTTGAACCACCCGTTCTAGAAGCGCCGCCACCGTCGCTGAAAGAAACACCCAGTGTAGGCGCGGCGCCTTCACGCCGCGATTCTTCTGAACCGGCCCCACCGCTCGACTGGGGCACCCTCCAACAAACCGTTTCTGCCTGCACCGCCTGTGACCTCCACCGCGGCCGCACCCAGACGGTCTTCGGCACCGGCGACCGCAGCGCGCGCTGGATGATTGTCG
>CAYODZ010000134.1:0-3005 GCA_964402835.1 uncultured Gammaproteobacteria bacterium
GCGAGATGGGCATGGCCGGACCGACCTGCACCGCGCGGTCGCGGAATCCTGCGACGTGTATTTCTATGAACTCGCGCTTGAGCTTGGCATCGACCGCATGCACGAGTTCATGACCGCCGCAGGCTTCGGCGTTCCGACCGGAGTCGACCTCGATGGCGAGCTTTCAGGTTTGATGCCGTCAACTGCGTGGAAGCGGCGCACGATGAACCAATCATGGTTTCCCGGTGAGACGCTGATCGTGGGCATCGGCCAGGGATACATGTTGTCGACACCCATCCAACTCGCGTACTCGACGGCCGTCGCCGCGGGCCGTGGCTATGCATACCGTCCGCGCGTCGTCGGCTGGGTTCAACCCGGCAGCGGCGGCAAGCCGCTTCCGAAACCGCCGATCGCGATGACGCCGGTGGTGCCCGAACGCATCGCGGACTGGCGGACCATCGTCGACTCGATGGTCGCAGTCGTCCACGGACCCACTGGCAGCGCGCGTGCCATCGCTCCGCGCAGCGGCTTTCGCATTGCGGGTAAGACAGGCACTGCCCAGGTGTATTCGCTCGCACAGGATCAGGACGAGCGTATCGACCCGGAGACGGTCGCATTGCACTTGCGCGACCATGCATTGTTCGTTGCGTTCGCGCCTGTCGAGCAGCCGGAAATCGCAATTGCGGTCATCGTCGAACACGGTGGTGGTGGCTCGGCGACGGCCGCGCCGGTGGGGCGACAAGTGATCGACGCTTGGCTCGAAGGACGGGCCCAATGATCGAACGCGGCACGCGCATACTGCGCTTCCTGCACCTCGACGGGCCGTTGATGGCGGGTCTGTTGCTCATCGCATTCACCGGGCTCTTCGCGCTCTATAGCGCGAGCGGCGAGGACATGGGCACCGTCATCCGGCAGGCCGTTCGTATCGGCCTTGCGTTCGGTGCGCTGCTCGTCGTTGCACAACTATCACCCCGACTCCTCCATAACGCCGCGCCGTGGCTGTACGCCATTGGACTCATCCTGCTCGTCATCGTGTTGTTCGCCGGCGACGTCGGTAAGGGCGCGCAGCGTTGGCTCGATCTCGGTGTGATTCGTTTCCAACCGTCGGAAATCATGAAGCTCGCGGTGCCGATGTCCATCGCATGGCTCTGCTTCGCACAGCCGCTGCCCGTGTCGTTCGGGCGCGCGCTCGTCGCCGGCGTGATGATTTCCGTCACCGCGTTGCTGATTGCCCGCCAACCGGACCTCGGGACGGCCTTGCTGGTCGCGGCCGCCGGCTTCTTTGCATTATTCCTGGC
The DNA here is from genome assembly GCA_964402835.1 of uncultured Gammaproteobacteria bacterium. Classification (GTDB taxonomy): domain Bacteria; phylum Pseudomonadota; class Gammaproteobacteria; order Natronospirales; family JAIVGZ01; genus JAIVGZ01. Next base: position 1,278 of record CAYODZ010000134.1, read on the forward strand.
GGGGCTACGCTGGCGCATCATCATCGCGCTAGGCGCCCTCTTGACCGCACTGACCCCTGTGCTGTGGCATTTCATGCACGACTACCAGCGCCAGCGAGTGCGCATGTTCCTTGACCCCGAGCAGGATCCGCTCGGATCCGGCTACCACATCATTCAGTCGAAAATCGCGATCGGCTCCGGCGGGCTGTTCGGCAAAGGCTGGTTGAACGGCACGCAATCACAGCTGGAGTTCCTGCCCGAACGCTCTACGGACTTCATTTTTGCCGTGTTTGCCGAGGAATTCGGCCTGCTCGGCGTGCTCGTACTGATCGCTGCGTATCTGTTCGTCGTCGGACGCGGATTGTGGATTGCGACGAACGCCCAGGACTCGTTCGGCCGACTGCTCGCGGGCAGCCTCGCGCTAACCTTCTTTGTGTACGTTTTTGTGAACGCCGGCATGGTTTCCGGAATCCTGCCGGTCGTCGGCGTTCCGCTCCCCCTGTTCAGCTATGGCGGTACGGCGATGGTGACCCTGCTGGCGGGTTTCGGTATGCTGATGTCCATACACACTCACCGTAAGTTGATCTCCTACTGATGCGAAATAAATTCATTGCGTTGCTGGCTGCCTCCGCGCTCACCGGCACCGCTTGCGCGGCGCCCGCAGCACCTGCCGCATCCCCAGCGCCTGCCTCGATGCGCGCCGACTACGCGTCGTTCATCGACGAGATGGTCAACAAACACGGTTTCGAAAAAGACGCGCTGACCGAACTGTTCACCGGTGTCGAGCGGCGTCAGGACATCATCGATGCGATCACGCGGCCCGCGGAGGCATTGCCTTGGCATCGGTACCGGAACATCTTCCTGACCGAGGCGCGTGCGAGTGGCGGCGTCACGTTCTGGAACGAGCACGCGGACACCATCGCGCGCGCTGCGCGTGAGTTCGGCGTTGCGCCCGAAGTCATCGTTGCGATCGTCGGCGTCGAATCGAACTACGGCAGCATTCAAGGACGGTACCCGGTTGTCGATGCACTCGCGACGCTCGGCTTCGACTACGAACCGCGCGCAAATTTTTTCCGCAGCGAACTCGAACACTTCTTGTTGCTCACGCGCGACGAGGGCATCGATCCCACCACCGCGAAAGGTTCTTACGCGGGTGCGATGGGCTCGCCGCAGTTCATCGCGTCGAGCTACCGCGCGTACGCAGTCGACTTTGACGAATCCGGCAGCCGCGACTTGTGGCAAAGCTGGCCAGACATCATTGGTTCGATCGCGAACTACTTCCATAAACACCGCTGGGCGCCGGGTAAAACCGTCGCCGTTCGCGCGACGCTCAACACAGCAGAGGCCGCGGCGCTGGCGACTCGTTCGCTTGACATGAAGTCCACTGTCGGCGATTTACGCGCCGCAGGCGTGACATTCGACGAATCACTCGCGGCGGACTTGCCGGCCAACCTACTCATGCTTGAGACATCGCCCGACGGCGACGCCGAGTACTGGGTCACGCTGCACAACTTCTTCGTGATTACCCGCTATAACCGGAGTCCGCTCTATTCAATTGCCGTCCATCGGCTCGCGCAGGACATCCGGCAGCGCAGAGATGCGCGATAGCCGAGTCGCAATCGCCGCCATCGTCGCGGCGTTGATCGTCGGCTGCGCAACAGGCCCCGCGCAAACCCCCGCACCCCGCTACTCGCAGGACATCGACGGCGCACCGGTGCGCGTTGACATCGATCTGATGGCGGTGCCCGA
>CAYODZ010000135.1:0-25104 GCA_964402835.1 uncultured Gammaproteobacteria bacterium
GGCGTCGGGGTCGTAGTCGCGCCCATATTCGCGATAGCCTCTGTCAGCCATTTGGGCTCTCCTTCCGTTGAAATTGCACAAAAATACTATGCAATATCAACGGGCAGCGCGGGGCGCCGTTCCGGCCGAAAGCGCGCAAAACCGGGCCTTTCGGCTGTCCCGTGCCGCTTTCGTGACCAACAGCGAACCGACCTTTAAGGACCTATGTCACTGATGTGGGTCTCCAGCCGGCGGCCCTCCCGGGCCTCGTAACCGAGCGCCTGGGCGACCGCTTCGTCCCAGCCATAAGGATCGGTGCGGAACACGACATTCCCGCCCTGGTCCACGAATGCGGTGTGGTAGACAAGCCGTACCGGCACTTGGCTGTCGAGGTTGACGAAGGTCTCCTTCCCGGTCGCCATCGCCCGGTTGAATTCCGAAAGCTTGCCGTCGGCTTCCGCGAGCATGCGGGCGAACTCTTCCGCATTTTCGACGCGCACGCAGCCATGGCTGAAATGGCGCTGGTTGCGGTTGAACAGCGAAACGGCCGGCGTGTCGTGCAGATAGATGGCATGATCGTTCTGCATGTCGAGCTTCACCTGGCCGAGCGCATTGTCCGGCCCCGGCTGCTGAACGATCCAGCCGTCCCGCCGCACCATGTTGTTGCGCCGCAGATAACCGGGGCCCTTGGGCGCGATCTCATCCTCCTCGATCGACTTCGGCACCGTCCAGGTGGGGTTCGCGACCAGGCGGAAAATCGGGGAGCCGAGCTGCGGCGTTTCCCAGCCGGGCTGGCCGACGATGACCTTTCGCTGGTCGCGATGCTGGCCGTCGCGCCAATAATCGAGCACGGCCGCGGCGGTGTTGACGTCGATGCGGGTGGCGGGGGGCTGGCGCTCCAGCCAGCGGCGGCGCTCCAGGTTGACGGCGAGAGTGCGCGCGCGCTCGGCGGCGCCGGTGTTGAGCGCTGCAAGCGTGCCCGGGCCGACGACGCCGTCCACGCTGATCCCGTAATCTTCCTGCATCCGCTCGACGGCGGCGGCGATCTCGGCGGTGTAAACCGGGCCGCTTCCGTTCTGTTGAGGCTGCGCTGGCTCGGGCGACGCCTGTTGCGGCTGCGCCCCGGCCTGGAGATAGCCGTTGGCGCGCAAGGCCTCGACGATCCGCGGCACGCGCGGATCGCTGTCGCCCTCGCGGATCAGGTCGCCCGACTGGATGTCGCTCTTCTGCTCGCTTGCCGCCTGCTCGCGGTAGCGCAAATAGGCTTCCGACAAGGCCTGATATTCGGGATCGCCAGGGGCAAGACTCGCCAGCCATTCGCCCACCTGACCGTTCTGCAGCGCCTGGTTGAGTCCGGCGGAAAGATCCGGATCGGGCCGCGGCACCGTATATATCTCGCGTATCTCATTGGGATTTACCTGCCCGTTGGCGAGCCCGTCGGCATAGTTGAACGCGGCCAGGCTGAGTGCCGCTTCGACCGCGGCGGGCGACCCCGCCTGCTGGACGTCGGCCAGCCAGGAAGAGGAATCGAGCGCGTGCCGTTCCGCCTGCTCGAGCGCCTCGAGCAGGCCCGGCGCGGTGCCGCTGGTCCAGGCGGGCTCCCAATTGCGCGCTTCATAGAAGCTCCGCACCCGCTCGTCTGATACGGCGGCCTGCAATTGCTGAGGACTGACCTGCCCCGGCGCGACCATCGCCGCAGCGCGCGATGTCGTTTCGGAGCCCGAGCCCGACGACTGGGAATCGGCGCTTCCGCAGCCGGCGATGGCGATCAGCGCGGCCGACGAGGCGGCTAGAAAACTTTTTTTCACACGAACTCCGTACAAAGTGGCTTTCCTGGACAACGTTTGTGCGCTGCAACCGATCCAGCTTTACCTTTGTCCAACCTTTGGGGCGCATAAACGGCCCGTCACCATGAGAGGCAAAGACGTGAGAAGCGCACAACTGGCCATACTTCCCGCAACGGGGGGCCGCCGCGCCGAGCGGCGGGTCGTCAACCTCGCCGCGCGCCTGCGCGAGCCCGGCGCGTCGGTCGCCGGCGCCGTGGTGCACAATCTGTCTATCGACGGTTTCATGGCCGAAACCGAGATGAAGCTGGAAATAGGTGCCGACGTCTGGCTGAGGCTGCCGGGCCTCGAACCTCAGAAAAGCAGCGTCGCCTGGATCGAAGAGGGCAAAGCGGGCTTCGAGTTCGCCGCACCGCTGCACCCTGCCACGCTCGAAACCCTCGTCGTCACCGGGCGCAAGCCGACGGTGAAGCGCCATTTCGGCCCGCAATAGCAGACACGTGCCGCCAGCGTCCCAGCGGCATTCTCGTCGCCTGTACGCCTGCCTTGTCGATCCAGTCGTTCTCGGTCGACCCGCGGACCGGCCGGACGAGTCGCCCACTTACCGCTGGAGGTTTGAAGCATTCTGAAGCACGATGTGTGAATCGCGTGGGTATGGCCAGCGTCGCACTAGTTCTCGATCAGGACGAACGGCGCCCAGATGGCAGGGTCGTCCGCGCCGGGCAGCCCGCTTTCCTCCCGCAGCTTGACCATCGCATGCCGAAGCGCCGCGGCCTTGTCGCCATGCACCCTGTAGTGCAGCAAGGCCTCGGTGCTGATGAAAGCGGCGGCATCGTCGCGAACCTGCCAGTGCGATACCAAAAGCGCATTGGCACCGGCGTAGCGAAATGCGCGGGCCAGGCCTGAAAACGCAGGGTGCCCGCCGCTCATTCCCGCGGCGCTGTCGCAAGCCGAAAGGATGACCCAGTCTGCGCTGAGATCGAGCCGCTCGATCTCGCTCGCCGTAAGGACTCCGTCGCTGCCCGGCCCCTCGCCATCGGTTCGCGACAGAACCAAAGCGGGCTCGGCAATCCCCTCGATCTCCCCGGCGACGAGGCCATGGGTGGCGAACATCAGGACGTCGGCCCGGGACACCGCCTCTTCGTGGACGGCGCCTTCGCTCGCCTTGTCGCCGCTGAAGACCCAAGCCCGGTCCGGCGCGAAAATTCGGGCGACAGCCTTTGCTTCGTCCTCGGTGCGAGGCAGCGGAGGCAAAGCGGCGATCGCCGCGTAGTCGGGCGTTTCGCGGCCATAATAGGCGGCTATCCCGCGCACCGGTCTTTCGGGCTGCGCGACACGCCGGGGAGCATCCGTTCGCGCCGGGTTCGCGAAGGCCACGAAGCTGCCGAGCTTTTCCGGCCGGTCGGCGACGGGATCGAACCTGGAGGTCAGCGAGGCAAGGCTCGCGAGCGCGAAGCGGTCGATCAGAAAGCCGGCACTGTCGTCCGGCCCGGCCTGCAAGCGGATTGTCGCGAACGGCAGCGATGCCAGCGGCCCGCCGGCGAGGATGCGCAGCTTTTTCCTGCCGCGCAACACGGCCCGGATGTCTGGCGGGAAGATCGCCGCGCCCAGCTCTTCGGCCGCTGCTTCGTCGAACTGCCTGGCAATTGTTCCGTCACGTAGTCGCCGAGCCAGCGCAATCAGTTGCGCACGACCGATCGCGGCACGACGAGCCACGGCCTGCCCATCCGTAACGAGCAGCAGATACGCCCCGTCATAGGCCGGGACGACGGCAAGCAGCGCTTCGTCGCCGGCCAGCGCGGCCTGCAATTCTGCCAGCGGCAAATCGAATTGAGGCGTGCGCGCTTGCCAATCGGCGAATTGCCCTTCGAGCGCACCCAAAGCCGCTTTCCGTTCGGCCATCGCTGCGCCGAGAGCGGATTGTGCGGAACCGGCGTCGGCGCCCTTTGCCAGGGCGACGAGCAGAGCCCGGTCCGCTCGGTCGAGCGCCGCGTCGGCATCCTGCATTCGCCGGATTGCCTCGCCAAGCTCGGGATTCTCGTCGATCAGCCGCTGCTCGCGCAGCGCGCTGGCATAAGCGATATCGGACCCCGTGATCAACGCCATGGCAGACAGCATAAGCTGCGGATCGCCGGTCAGGGTCGCCACCTCCATGATCAGGTCGAGCGCCGCCCGTTGCTCGACCTGGACGAACCCGCCCAGATCGGTAATTCCGCCGCGGCGCAAATGGTCCAGCATCCGATGGCTTTCGGACACCGCCTCAACCAATCGTGCGCCGTCGACCGCACTGGCCGCCCGCGCGCGGATCAGCGCTGCATGGCGCAGGTCGAACCCGTCGCCCGCCTCGCTCGAGAGGAGCCTTTCGTAAAGCCCGTCCGCTTTCGCCAGCGCCATATCGCCGCGCCCGTCGCGGATGAGAGCGCGGGCCAAATCGGGAGTGATGCGCATGGCGATTTCAAGATCGGACGAAGCCTCCCCGAGCTGGCTTTCGAGCGCGGTCAGCCGCGTCACCGCCTCGTCGTAACGCCCCTCGGCAAAGTCGATCTGGCCGGCATAAGCGAGCGAACCGATGGCGAACGGGCTGTCGTCGCCTTGCTTGGCGCGAAACAGGCTTTCCGCCTCGACGAAGAGCGGCGCGGCATCGGCAAACCGCTCGCGCTGATAGAAGATTGTCGCGAGATTGTGGATTCCGTAGCCGAAGATGAGGTTGTCCGACCCCTCGTGTTCGCGCTTCAGTTCCAGCGCGCGCAACAGGTAATCGGTCGCCTCGATCGGACGGCCCGAGCGGGACAGGACAATGCCGAGCATCTCCAGCGCGCGGGCGTAGCTCGGATGGGAAGGATCGACGTGATCGACGGCCCGCGTCACCGCGATCCGCGCGTATCGCTCGGCCTCCTCCATGTTCCCGGAGCTGCGCAAGGCTCCCGCATATCCGTAATAGGACGCCACGGTGTCGGGGTGGTTCGGGCCGAGGAACCCCTCGCGGGTCGCGAGGCTTGTGGCCTGGTACTCGAGCGCCTGCTCGCCCCTGCCGAGCCGCAATGCCACCTGCGATAGCGAGAATTCGAGATTCGACTTCGCCAGCACAGTCGCGCTCGTGAGATCGGATTCGGGAATCTCACGATAGTGCTGGAGGAAATTCTCGTAACCTGCACGAACGAGCGGCATTGCCGATTCCGCATCGCCGCCGTGGGCCAGGAGGGTGCCGAGCAAAGCGACACCTTCGGCCTCGGTCAGGAGATATTCGCCGGCATAGGGCCGTAGTCCGGCGAGGCCCGCGTCAAGTTCGTTGCGCGCGGCGGAATTTTCGCCGTTTGCGTAAAGCATCGAGGCGATCTTGACCCGCGCGGCATGCGCGAGAGGGTGCACGCCGCCGCCGGGAAGCGATGTCCGCTCGGCCGCGCGCCGCAAGGCCTGCCAAGCGGCGATGATCGCCGCGCGTCCCTCGGCATCCTGCGCCCCCTCGAGTTGCAACTCGGCGGCGCGCGCTTCCAGCGATGCGAGATGCGCGTATTCCGGCCGTTCGGTCGCATAAGGGCCGACATCGGCCAAGGCCTGGGCCTGGGCATGGGCCTGGGCCTGGAGTTGGCGTGGAACGGCCGCGTACAATGCGAGGCTTGCCGCGATCGCCGCCTTATGGCCGCAAGTCAGAGATCGACCGCCCATCCCCCACCCCCGATATTTCCCGGAGACAAGCTAGGCCGAAGAGACGTGGCCCGGCAAGACCTTGCCAGGGCCGGCGGGTCCCCGCGCGCTATTCGAAGGCGAGATAATATTCGGCTTCCGTACGGCCAGGATTTCTCAGCTCGATGCGGTGACGCTGGGTGAACAGCGGCAGCCATCGGCAGGTGGCGCGGCGCGCCGTGTGCGAGCAGACGCGCTTTTCGTCCGCATCGATGACCCAGATCTGGAGTGACTGCTCCCCGCCCGACATAATCGCGATGGTGGCCGATTGCCCTCCGACGAAGATCTGTTCGAGCGTACTGGCCTGGCCGGGTGCAAGTCGCCCTGAGCGATAGCCCGGGCCGAGCATGCGCCCACGCAGGGGAATCCCGTCGCCCGACAGGCCGGCACGCCAACGCGTCAACTGCTGTCGGTCGGCGTCGGTCTCGGGCCGTCCCCCCAGCGCGTCAATCGTGCCGATCGCGGCGAGCAGCCTCGCCTGGTCTTCGCTCCGGCCGGCCCGGTCGGCATCGAGGAGCGCGGCGACAAGGCGTTCAGATGCGCTTGGGGCTGCTGCGCGCTCGGGTTGCCCGAGCCCGACCTCCAGGGGGGCGGATGAGGCACATCCGGCAAGCGCCGCCAAGGCTGCCACCGCGAATATCGACCGGACGGCAATCATCTGACCTCTCCCTGGATTCGGAAGCAAGCCCCCGATCCGGTATCGTCGATCCCGATCTTCAGACCATGGCGTTCAGCGATCGCCCGGGCAAGCGCCAGTCCGAGGCCGCTTCCCGGACCGCCGACATTGCCCCCGCTGCCGCGATAGAACCGATCGAACACCTTTTCCCTCTCATTCGCCGGTATCCCCGGTCCGTCGTCGGCTACGATCAGCACCGGGCCGGGATCGAGCGTCAATTCGACATTACCTCCCTCCGGCACGTATTTGAATGCATTGTCGAGCAAGTTCGTGACCATCCGACTGAGTTGCGCTTCTTCGCCCGCGATCGGGATTCCCGGCTCCACGCGCCATCGGAAACCATGGCCGGACTCCTCGGCGCTGTCGGCGTACAGCTCGCAAATGCGCGTGACCAACTTGCTCAGGTTCAGGTGCTTGAGGCCCATCCGGTCACCTCGGCGCGCTTTGCTTGTCGCGATGTCCAGCAGCGATTCGAGCGTGCCGACCAGCCGCCGAATTTCAGCCCGCGCTTCGACCAGCCGCTCGGCCACCTCGCTCGTTGGCTCGGCGGCCAAGGCCTTCACCAGCCGTCGGTCGAGATGCAAGAGCGGCGTACGAATTTCGTGCGCCAACTGGTCGCTGGTGTCGCGATAGGCTTCCATCAGCCGCCCGACCCGGGCCAGCGCGGAGGCGCTGTGCGTGGCGAGCTCGTCGATCTCGTCCTTCCAGCCGGGTCGTTCGATCTCCCCCAAACCCTCAAGATCGGGATCGCGAAATGCGCCGTTGATCCGTTCGATCCTCTGCTGCAGCCGCCCTGCCGCAAGCCGCCCGAACAACCCGACCAAAAGGATGAATACCGCCCCGCCGGCGGCGAAGACGAGGGCCACGCGCCGCAGCAGGGGGGCGCTGTCACCGGTTTCGCGCGCGACGAGCAGGCGCAGATCGGGCGCAAGTCGGGTCGCGCGGCCATAGGCCCGCAATCTATCCCCCACCACGATGATGCCCGCTTCCGAAACGGCCGGATCGAGCCGAGGCCAGCGTTCGATATCGCCTGCCAGCCGACGGCCGTCATTGTCGGACAGCATATAGTGGGAGGCATTGCCGTCGGCCGGGGTTAGCGCCAGCCGGTCGGCGATCCGCCGCTCGAGCTCGGCCTGCCCGCTGGTGGCGTAGATATCGGCGAGACCCGCGAGATCGACATCGACCTCGTCCGCGGCCGAGGCCTGCAACGTCCCCCGGATGGTCTGGTCGGTCACCGCCCATAGCCCCAGCAGCAGAACCAGCGACAGCCCGATCGCCAGCCAGACGATGCGCGAGAATATCGAACGACGCGCCTTTATGCCTACCTCCCGTCGAGCAGCCGGTAGCCGGAGCCCCAGATGGTCTCCAGCGCCGGCGTCGCGAATCCCTCTTCCAGCTTGCGGCGCAAGCGACCGATATTGACATCGACCACATTGGTCTGGGGGTCGAAGGACATGTTCCAGACATCGCGCAACAGCATTTCCCGCGTCAGCGTCTCGCCCGCATTTTCCATGAAATAGCGGAACAGTTCGAATTCACGCGGGCTGAGCGCGAGGTACCGGTTCTGGCGAAAGGCGGTCCGCGCCTTCACGTGGCACTCGAATGCCCCGTAGAGGATCACGGCGCTGTGTTCGCGCCCCGATGCGCGGCGATGCAGGGCTTTGATCCGGGCGAGCAATTCCGGCGCCTCGAACGGCTTTGCCAAATAATCGTCGGCGCCCGCCTCCAGGCCTTCGGCCCGGTCGCTCATGCGGCCCAAGGCGGACAGCATCAAAACCGGCGTGCCCACGCCGCTTTCGCGCAAGCGTTTTAGGATCGTCAAACCATCGAGGTCGCCGAGCATCCGATCGAGGATGATGACGTCGAACTTCTCCATCCCGGCACGCAGCAGGCCGGCGCTGCCCGACCTCTCCCAGACCACCGTGTCGCCTCGTTCGGATGCAAGCTCCTGCACCTCGGCGGCCGCGCGCGTATCGTCCTCGACGTAGAGAATGTTGAGCTGGTCCATGACCTAGAATACCGCTCCCGCGCTCGGCATCCGGGGCGGCGCCCGAGCAGGAGCCGCCCCAGAACCCGACGTTACGCCGCTCAGCCGAGATCCTCGACCGAAACCCAACCTTTGGTACCGTAATTGTCTTCGACCTCGATGAACAGGCCCTCGCGGCGGCCGGTGGGCGTGAGTTCGGTGCCGGCACGCAGGCTGCGCAATTCGCCCGCATCGGCCGTCGGGCCGGCGCGCAGGAGCGTATCGACCGCCACGGTCGCGCCTGGCTCCGGACCGGCTTGCGGCATCGCAGCCAGGGCCTGCTGCAGCACAGATCCTTGGCTCGACACGGCGTTGAAGGCGATGACGAAAGCTTCGGTCATCATCTTGCCGTCCTTGCTGCCGGCATAGCCGGCCGCCTGTGCGCCCTGCGTCCAGGCATTGGCGCCACGGAAGCTGAGCGTGGACCTCTTCACGTCGCCCGAGCCGACAGTGATCGTCTGACCTGTGGCCGGGCTCAGCACCTTGATGGCCGCGGCGACATGCTTCTTCTTGCCGCCGAAGCCGCCGAACGCACCGAGCAGGGCGCCGCCGATCGGGACCCTGGACAGCACGCTCGCCGCGGCGCCCGAGCGCACCAACCCTTCCATCACCGCCGTCCTGGCCACCTCGACCGACCTGTCGACTTCTTCCTTGCTGCCGCCGATCACGTTGAGCAGGAAATCGGCCGGCTGACCGCTGGCCAGATTGTGTGGGGTGAAGCAGCCCGATTCGATTGCCAGCGCGTTGATCAGCTCGCGCGGAGAGCCGAGACCGTATTCAGCCCAGCCCTGCGTGTCGCCGTCGACCACGGCGATGGTGCCGTAGCTCTGTTGGCAGGTTTGCAGTTCGACTTCGTTATTATACGCGGCGAGTGCGGGCGAGGAAGACCCGGCCAGCAACGCAGCGGTGACGATAACGGATATGGATTTCTTCATGGGATCCTCCCTGTTCAACCGCATGCATCATGCGCGCTCCCGCCGCCGCGCCCCACACACCAAACCTGTCAGAGAAATGACAAAGCCTGTGTGGAAGGGGCGCGGCGGCCCGGATCAGCGGATCTGCGGCTTGCCGAAAGTGACCACATGCGACCCCAGCCGGCCAGAGGCAAACCTGCGAAACTGGGGGAAGTTTTTCGGTGTCTTAGAGGCCCGGTCCGGCCACGGTGCGGCGGACTGGGTGGTGCGTGGCGCAGTCTAAGGTCTAACGGCTGCTGAGCCTGGGCACTCGGTCACACAATTGTTGTATTTCGCGCTCAAGTTGGGACGAAGAGAAGGGTTTAGCGAGGCACCCCTCGCGACATAGATTACCGGGCAAGGATCCGCTGCGATATCCGGTTGCGATCAGGATCGGGAAGCCGCGTTCGACGAGTAAGGTGGCGACAGGAAAGCTCAGTCCGCCGCGAATATTCACGTCCAGGATGGCGCAATCGAAATTGCCGCAGCCGGCAGCTTCCAACGCTTCGTCCAGTTCCGCTATCGGCCCGACGATCTCGCAACCAAGTGCTTCCAGCGCATCCTCCACCACCATCGCGATCAGAGGTTCGTCTTCAACCACCAACACCCGAAAAGCGCGGTGGTCTCGCTTCATGGTTCGCCCGCCGACTGGCGCACTTTTCCAACGTCAGCTTTCAATGGAATGGATATTCGGCAGCGAACTCCAGCTTCCAAAAATTCACGATCAACAGTGGCTCCCAGCCCACGCACAAGACTGACCTCGATGAGCTTCGTACCAAATCCTCTGCGGCTGGGGGGAGCGACGGGAGGGCCACCCGACTCAGACCATTCAATGTCTAACCGGGGTTTGTCGCTGGACCCAGTCACCCCCCACACCACCGAAAGTTGACCGCCATCCACGGACAAGCCGCCGTATTTGGCCGCGTTAGTCGCAAGTTCATGGATAGCCAGTGCAAGAGAAAGGCTGGCTCTGGACGTCAAGGCAACCACCGGCCCCGAAAGCTGGATCTCGCGGCGCTGATCGAAGGGCTTGATCTCCGTGGCGATTAATTCGCCTAGCGATCCGTCAACGCCGCCCTGATCGTTCAGGAGATTGTGCGCGCGAGATATAGCGCTGATCCTGCCTTCGATCTCGGCTGCGACGGACTTAGGCACCCCCCCGGATCGAAGGGTCTGCGCCACAACCGACGATACCACCGCCAGGATGTTCTTTACCCGATGGTCGAGCTCGGCCATCAATAACTGCGCGCGTTCTTCAGCAGCCTTTCGTTCGGCGATGTCGCGCGCGACCGCCGAGGCGCCGACGATAACACCTTTCTCATCGCGAAGTGGCGAGATCGTCAGCGAAACATGGACCTGACGCTCGTCTCTAGTCGTGCGACTAACATCAATGTTAGCGATGGATTCTCCCCGCCTCAGGCGTTCGAGATTGGCGGGCCAGACGTCAATTTGCGACTCGGCCAACAATGTCGTCATGGGCAGGCCAATCACCTCGGACGCGGTGTAGCCGTAAATTTTGCGCGCTCCATCGTTCCAGCTGGTAATCAAACCGTCGAGATCATGGCTGACGATCGCGTCCTCGGACGATTTGACGATAGCGGCCAGGTGCGCGCGGTCGCGCTCCAGCCGCCTTCGATCCGAAATATCGACGAGCGTGATCGAAACGCCATCGATGACGCTATTCAAATCGCGATAGGGCCTTATCCGCAGCAGATAGGTTGATTGGCCGTCTGCCGACTCCACCTCCCGCTCGATCGAACTGAGATCACGCAGCACAATATCGGCATCGCGAGTGAGTGGATCCCCCGCGAGCACCGACGAGAAATCGGTTATGGGGCGACCTTCGTCCCCCTCGCGAATATTGAAGATATCGCGGACTGCGGGCGTAAACCGGCGAATGTTAAGGGCGTTGTCGAGGAAGAGGGTCGCGACCGATGTGCTATCGAACAAATTGGCCAGATCGCTATTCGAACGCACGAGGCTTTCGGCCCGGTTGTTGAGCTCGGCATTAACCGTCTGCAACTCCTCGTTGATCGACTGCAGCTCCTCCTTTGAGGTTTCCAGCTCTTCGACCGTCGAGTGAAGTTCTTCGTTGACCGACTGGAACTCCTCATTGGAGCTCTGCAGCTCCTCGTTTGCCGTCTCCAGCTCTTCGGTGACCGTCTGAAGTTTTTCCCGAGCGGCGAGGAATTCCGCTTGGGAAACCAGGCTGTCGTCACTGTCCAGCTGTGCACTGGTCGAGAGTGGCTGTGCGACCTCCTGGAATGCGAGAAGAATGGTGCTGCCGCCGGGCGGCTCGGTCATGGGCTCCGCGATCAGATTAATCGTCTCTGGGCGGTCGCCGATCTTGAAGGCGACCTGCTCCTCGACGCGCCCGTGGCTATCGGCAGCCTGACGTAACAGCGATCGAGCCGGGGATCGCAATTCGGGATGCAGCAGGCGGAAAAGGTTGAAGCTTGCATCGCCGCTCGTTGGCTCGAGGAACTTCGCGACTGGACCGGAGAAGCGCTGAATTTCGTGCTGGCTGTCAATGATTAAGAAGGCGGGCGCATACTGCGTCATCATCCGAGCTGCCTGTTCCTCAACGGACTCAGACGCTATGGCCGCCGCCTGGCTTCCCGATTTGCGTGTCCGTGGGGGGAGCGGAGGCCGCGGCGGCCCAGCACTGTCGAGCCGCTTGTAGATGCGACTGCGCTTGTCGACAGCTTTGAACAGCCGCGCACTGGAAGCGATCGTTTCGGAGGGACCCAGCAACAATATGCCGTCCGCCCGAAGCCCGTAGTGGAAGGTCGCGAGCACTCGCTCCTGCAGACTCGCCTCGAAATAAATGAGCAGGTTCCGGCAAGAGACCAGGTCGAGCTTGGAAAAGGGCGGATCCTTGACGAGATCATGGGTCGAAAAGATGCACATTTCCCGGATATGCTTGGCGACCCGATATCGGCTGCCTTCCTTAATGAAGTTCCCCTCGAGACGCTCGCCGTCGATGTCGGTTTCGATCGCGTCGGTATAGAGGCCAGCGCGGGCAAAGTTGACGGCGCGGTCGTCGATGTCCGTCGCGAAGATAGTGACACGCCGTGGCGACTCCGCTTGCACGCAAGCTTCCTTGAGGAGAATTGCCAGAGAATATGCTTCCTCCCCGGTGGCGCATCCCGCAACCCACACACGGAGGGGAGCATCGATATCGCCGCTGCCAATGAGCTTCGGAAGAACCGTCTCGGCAACCTTCTCGAATACGGCGGTGTCACGAAAGAAGCGCGTGACGCCGATCAAAATCTCGCGAAACAGCAATTCCGGCTCCGCGGGCGACGTCCGCAATTGCTCGAGATATTGATCGACGTCTTCGATGCGCAGCACCTGCATTCGACGACGGATCCGACGCATCATCGTGTTGGGTTTATACTGCGCGAAATTCCGGCCCAGCCGGCTGTGCAGCACCGCACAGATCGTCACCAGGCGGTCCGCGAGGTCAGACGTAACCCCGCGCGACCCTGACGAGCTCGCCAGGCGGTCTTTGACGCGCCTGTATTCGAGCAGCGCGGCGGGCATGTCCTCTACTTTGAGGACATTGTCGACGAAGCCACTCGCCGTGGCGCTTTGCGGCATACCTCTCTTGGCTTGGTGATCGAACTCCGCCTCGCTAAGCGTCAGGCCGCCGGCCTCCTTAATAGCCGCAATGCCAGCCGTCCCATCAGTGCCAAAGCCTGACAGGATGACTCCAACCGCGTTCTCACCCTGGTCTTCGGCGAGCGATAGAAGAAAGGTATCGATAGACGATCGCCGCGCCGTCGGCGTTTCTGGCTTTGCGACCCGCAAAACGCCCGCTTCAATCTTAATGATGGTATTCGGCGGGATCACGGACACTGTGTCTGGCGCAACAACGGTACCGTCGACCGCTTTCCGAACAGGCATACTTGTGGATTCGCCGATGATTTCGGCAAGGGCGCTATGATAATCAGGGTCGAGATGCTGAATGAGGACGAACGCCATGCCGGTATTCGCAGGCAAGGCAGAAAAGAATGCCTGGTAAGCAGCTAGCCCACCCGCGGAAGCTCCAAGCGCAACGATCAAATGCCGTTCCGCCTGATCGGCGTCTTGATGAGCGCTGCGGTCTAGTGAGGTTGCGTCGGAAACATCTGCATCAACCGCCGCGGCGACGGGAGAGTCCTTGTCATTGCTCATTATCAAGGTCCTCAACGAGTCGCCGCGAAACACCTAATGAGGCTACGACGTTATGGCTCGTGTGCCTAGTTTGAACGGGATGTCTCAATGGAACCGGCGCTTGGGTGGATCCACTCGCGGGTGAGAAGCTTCCTTAAAGGAGCAGTCTGATCGAGCGCTTCCTGCTGGGCGGCATCCCAGCGCTGCCGCGCGCCGTCGTCGGTGCCGAGCCGCGCCAGTTTCGCCGACTCCAAGCGGCAGAGTTCGGCTCGCTCGCTAAGGGAGCGCATCGCCTGTTCCAGAAAGCGCTCAACGGCTAGGAAATGCGCCGATAGCATCACTTCCATCGTATAGACGTGGCCGATGTGGCAACTGAATTGCGTGAGGGGGCCCAGCTCGGACTGCCGCAGCGCACCGCCGCAGTCCGGGCAGGTCACGGCTATCGGCTTGTCGAGCCTGAACTGCGCATCCATGTTCTCCTCCTGGGACAGCGCCTCGTCGCATCGTATAGCCGTCAAGCGCCTGGCAGCGGTCAGCTCCGCAAGGCAATGGCCGATGTCGGCAGCGGCGAGGACATGATCAATTTCGACGCTCGCTATCGCGCTCTCCGGCATGTTGGAGCTGTTTGCGTCTAAAGGGTTTTGCACTACCGTGGTGCCGCCATTCGCCTTGATCTCGAATAGCCCGGCGGTACCGTCGTTCAGACCGCCGGTCAGGATGACGCCGATAACGTTCGCTCCAAAGGCTCCGGCCGCGCTGCGAAATAACGGATCGATGGCTGGACGCGCCCAATTCTCGCGTGGCCCCTTGGTTAGCCTGATGTGGCTTGCGTCTACCAGCATGTGATGGTCAGGCGGGGCGACATAAATATGCCCCCGGGCAATCGGATCACCATCCTGCGGATGTGCGGCGGGCAAGTCACCGGCACGCGAAATCAGCCACGGCAGATTGCTACGATGTGCTCCGATGTGAAGCGTCACGAAAACGGCCGCGTCGAGGTTCGAGGGCAGCGCGGTGACAATTGTACGTATCGCCTCAACACCGCCGGCTGAGGCGCCGATCACAATGATCGTGCTGGGCTTGTCCATCACCTCATCAATGTCTCGAAGAGCCTTGCGTTCCGGCGGACAAACGCAAACCTACCCGGTCGAGCCCATGCCGGACAAGACAACGCGTCGGGTGGAGGTCGAGCGCAGTTCCTTGAGCTGCTCCGGCAAGCGGTCGCTGTTCGCGAACGAGTCCGCACCCAGCCTGAGAAGACGCTGGCTGAGTTGGCGGGCTTTCCGATGCTTGCTTGCACCGTCGCCTATTCACCTCAGGAATATCGAAGGAGGTGGTGCCGCTTGAGGGACTCGAACCCACGACCCCATCATTACGAATGATGTGCTCTACCAGCTGAGCTAAAGCGGCCCGTTCCGGGAAAGCGCGCCCTTATCAGGGGGGTGGTGGGATGACAAGCGGATGCGGGGCTTGGCTTAACCCTATCTCAACCATGTCCGTGCAGTGTGGCCGGACTGGTGGGCAGCCCGGGAACGGCAGATATATGGACAGCTTCCGTGGATTCGAAGAAGAGGCCGGCCTCGCGGCGACCGCAGAGGACGAGCCGGCGATGGAGCGTCCGCCGGAAATCGGCGTCGACGAGCGCCGCATGCATGTCCGGGCATATAATTATTGGGTGTCGCTGCTCGACGGCCGCCCCTATCCGTCGATCCAGGATCTCGACCCCCACAATATCGACGATTTCGGCCCCTACAGCGTCATCCTGGATTTCTCCCGCAATCCGGAAGACCCGGAGATCGTTTTTCTCGGCCGCGAACTGCGCACCGAATGCGAACTGGACGGGGAGTATCGCTGCATCAGCGACGTGCCGAACCGGTCGCTGCTGTCGCGGCTGACCGACCATTATATGCAGATCATCGGCAATTGCGCGCCGATCGGGTTCGAAGCCGAATTCGTCGGCCAGCGCGGCTGCAACACGCTCTATCGCGGCATATTGATGCCGCTTTCCTCCGACGGGGAATCGATCGACTTCATCTACGGCGTCATCAACTGGAAAGAGCTGGCCGATAGCGAAACCGCCACCGAGCTTTCGTCGCAAATGGACCGGGCCGTCGCGGCGGCGCTTGCCCCCGCCGACTCCCCGGTCTGGGCGGACGGGCCCAATGCCGACTTCACACCCGGCGCCGGAGACGCGAAGAGCGTGGCCGACGACGGGCCCACGCTCAGCCTGTGGCCGGACGAGCCGGGCGAAGAGGCCGCGGAGACATTTCTGCCCGCCGACGCGGGGCTGGCCGACCGGCTTTGCCTCGCCCGCGAAAGCGCCGAGGCGGCCTGTGCCGCCGATCACCGCAGCCGGAGCGCGCTCTACAGGGCGCTCGGCCATGCCTGGGACTTCGCGCTCGCCGCCGAGGCGGAGCCGGACGATTACGCCGAAATCCTTGCCGATGCCGGCCTGAAAGGGCAGGCGCGCGCGCCGATGACGCCGATCGCGAAGCTCGTTTTCGGCATCGGCTACGACAAGACCCGCCTCACCGAATTCTCGGCCGCTTTGTCCTGGGCCCGGCGCGAGCAGGTTCCGCAGGGCGGTTTCGCCGATTTTATCCGGGCATTCGACGGCGGGCTGAAAGGCATCGTCGCCGCCGAGCGCCGCGCGCGCCGGCCGGCCCCCCGCCCGGACCGGGCCGAGGAAATCCGCGAGCGGTTGCGCACCGTTCCGGCGCTCGCGCATGTCGAGGTCGAAACCGGCGACGACGGTTCCAGCGAATTCGTCCTCCTCGTCGCGCGGCGCGAAGGCGAAGGCCGCTTTGCCGTCGTCGCACCGGTCGCCGACGACGCCCTCACCGCGCGCGCCATCCTCAAAAGCGCAGCCTGACAGTCCAACCATTTAGCTCGTTCCACAGCCTTGCCGCGCGGCGGGCGGCGGCGCTATAGGCGCGCCCAGGGACGGCCCCTCCCCGTCCAAGCCCCGGGAGCGAATTGATGGACGCCGACAATTCTGCTGGTTCTGGAGCCCGCTCCCGGGAGGCGGCGGCCGGCGACAAGATGGCGGGAGAGGCGGCCGATCCACGCCTCCTGGACAGCCTCAGCCACGCTTTGTGCGACGGCGCCTTGCCCGGCGAGCTCGCCAATTTCGACGAGGGGCAGTGCAGGGAAGCGGCCGAGTTCATCGCCGCCTGCGCCGTCCGCCGGCCGCCGGGAATCGCGCTGGTCAGGCTGGAATCGGTCGGCGGCCAGGTCGGCCACAGGCGGATGCGCATCTGCATCGCCAATGACGACATGCCGTTCCTGGTCGATTCCGTGGCGGCGACGATCGCCACGCGGGGCCTCATCATCCATCGCCTGCTTCACCCGGTGGTCTGCGCCGAGCGGGACGCCCGAGGCTGTCTCCAGGCCGTCGAGCCTCTGTGCGGCGACCTGAAGCGGCGCGAATCGATCATGTATATCGAGGTGGACCGCGCCGAAGCGCGTATCCGCCGCGGCCTGGTGGCGGAACTGCACCGTGTCCTCGCCGACGTCCGGGCGGCGGTCTGCGACTGGACGGCGATGCAGGAGCGGATGCGCGCCGACGCCGAGCTGGTCGACGAACCCGAAGGCAAGGCGCTGCTGGAATGGTGGGCGGGGGGCGCGATGACCTTGCTCGGCCACCAGATGCAGTGCGGCGAAAGCGAGCCGATCGAGCCCCTGGGGCTGCTGAAGATTCCCGGCGACCCGCTTTGGGACCCGAACGCCTGCCGCGACGCTGTCGCCTATTTCGAGAAAGGCGGGGCGGCGCCGCTCGTCATCAAGGCGGACCGCACCGCGACCGTTCACCGGCGGGTGCCGTTCGATCTCGTCATCGTGCCGCACCGCACCGGCGGCAAGGTCGCCAGCCTGTCGGTCCATGCCGGCCTGTGGACGAGCGCCGCGCTCAAGACTCCGCCCGAGGACGTGCCGGTCATACGCCGCCGCCTCGAAGCCCTCGATGAAGAATTCGGCTTCGATCCGCGGGGCCATGCCGGCAAGGCGCTGCGCCATTCGATGGCGTCTTTGCCGCGCGATCTGTGCGTCGGGCTGGACGCCGGGCGGGTGAAAGACCTGGCGCTCAACGCCATGTCGCTGGCCGACCGGCCGCGCCCGGCGCTGATGCTGCTGCCGAGCGTGCTGAAGCGCCACCTCTTCGCGTTCGTCTGGCTGCCGCGCGAGGAGCTTACGACCCGCCGCCGAATCACCATCGGCCAGATGCTGGAGGACGCAGCCCGGGCGCGCCTGTCGAACTGGTCGGTCGAGCTGGGCGACGCCGGTCTGGCGCTGATCCGCTACACGCTGGACATGCTGGAAGGCTCCGAAATTCCGGACACGGGGGAACTCGACGCCCGCGTCGTCGGCATGGTCCGCGGCTGGGAACCGAGCGTCGAGGAGGCGCTGGGCGAGATGGTGGGAGCGGCCCGGGCGACCAGACTCGCGATCAGCCATCTCGATCATTTCCCCGAGCCTTACCGGGTTCGTACCTCCGCCAGGGAAGCGGCCGAGGACGTGCTGAGGATCTGCGGCCTCGAAGGCGCGGGCGCCCGCGACGTGCGGCTGTTCGGCAAGGAAGGAGACCGGAGCGACCGCCTGCACCTCAAAACCTATCGTCTCGGCGCGGTCATTCCCCTGTCCGAAGCCGTGCCGGTGCTGGAAGATTTCGGATTCCGGGTCCTGGAGGAAGTGCCGACGCCGCTCGGACAAGGGGATTTCGGCTATATCCACGATTTCATCCTGGAACTCCCCAGCGGCGAGGGCTCGGCCGAGGTGCTGGAGAGGGCCAGGCTGGTCGAGCGGGCGATTTCCGCGGTCCTGGAAGGCCGGGCGGAGAACGACCCCTTCAACCAGTTGATCGTCTCGACCGGGCTGGACCCGCGCGACGTGGTGCTGTTCCGCGCCTGGTTCCGCTATTTGCGGCAGACCGGCCTGTCTTATTCCATGCTCACCGTCGTCGATGCGTTGCGGCGCGCGCCCGAAGTGACCAGCGGGCTTATCGATCTGTTCGAAGCGATGCACGATCTTGAACTCGAAGGGCCGCGCGACAAGGCCGTCCGCGCCGCCGAGAAAAGGATCAGCGAGGGCCTCGCCGATGTCGCCGCGATCGACGACGACCGTATCCTGCGCCTGATTCGCGGGGTCATCGCCGCGACTTTGAGGACCAACGCCTTCGCCCCGGCGGGCGACGAAGCGCTCGCCTTCAAGCTCGAATCGGCGTCGGTGCCCGGACTGCCGGCGCCGGTGCCGTGGCGCGAGATCTGGGTCT
Organism: uncultured Gammaproteobacteria bacterium; assembly: GCA_964402835.1. Classification (GTDB taxonomy): domain Bacteria; phylum Pseudomonadota; class Gammaproteobacteria; order Natronospirales; family JAIVGZ01; genus JAIVGZ01. The sequence continues at coordinate 18,527 of CAYODZ010000135.1, forward strand.
ACAGCCCCCGTGTCGAGGGCATTCACCTGCGCGGCGGCCCGGTCGCGCGCGGCGGCCTCAGATGGTCCGACCGGCGCGACGATTTCCGCACCGAGATCCTCGGCTTGATGAAGGCCCAGCTGGTGAAGAATGCGGTGATCGTGCCGACCGGCGCGAAAGGCGGCTTCTATCCCAAGCATCTCCCGCCGCCGGGAGACCGCGACGCCTGGATCGCCGAAGGCACCGAATCCTATCGCATCTTCATCCGCGCCTTGCTCTCGATCACCGACAATATCGTCGAGGGCGAGGTGGTGCATCCGCCCGACATCGCGGTGCGGGACGGAGAGGATCCCTATTTCGTCGTCGCGGCGGACAAGGGCACGGCGACCTTCTCCGACATCGCCAACAGCATCGCGGTCAGCCGCGGCTTCTGGCTCGGCGACGCCTTCGCCAGCGGCGGCAGCTACGGTTACGACCACAAGGCGATGGGCATCACCGCCCGCGGCGCCTGGGTGTCCGTGCAGCGCCATTTCCGCGAAATGGGCGTCAATGTGCAGGCCGACCCGATCACGGTGGCCGGAGTCGGCGACATGTCGGGCGACGTGTTCGGCAACGGCATGCTTTTGTCCAAAGCGCTCAAGCTGGTCGCCGCCTTCGACCACCGGCACATCTTCCTCGATCCCGATCCCGACCCGGCGGCGAGCTGGGAGGAGCGAAAGCGGCTGTTCGATTTGCCGCGATCGACCTGGGACGAATATGACCGGTCGCTCATTTCGGAAGGCGGCGGCGTCTTTCCGCGCACCCAGAAATCGATTCCGCTGAGCTCGGAAATCCGCGCGCTGCTCGGCATCGAGGAGGAGCAGGCCGACCCCGCCGCTTTGATCCGCGCCATCCTCAAGGCGCCGGTCGATCTGATCTGGTTCGGCGGCATCGGCACCTACATCAAGGCGCGGTCCGAGAGCCATGCCGAGGTCGGCGATCCGGGCAGCGACGCCGTGCGCGTCAGCGCCGACGAATTGCGGACCAAGGCGATCGGCGAAGGGGCGAATCTCGCCGTCACGCAGGCGGGGCGCATCGAGTTCGCCGACCAGGGCGGCCGGATCAACACCGACTTCATCGACAATTCGGCGGGCGTCGATTGCTCGGACAACGAAGTCTATATCAAGCTCCCCCTCAACAGGGAGATGGCGGAGGGTAAGCTCAGTTTCGAGCATCGCAACGTCCTGCTCGCCGAGATGACCGACGATGTCGCCGCGATCGTGCTGGAGGACAATCGCCTGCAGACGCTGGCCCTTTCCATCGCCGAGCGCGGCGGGGCGAAGGCGCTGCCGCAGCAGGTCCGCGTCATCGAGATTCTCGAGGAAAGCGGCCGCCTGAACCGCGCCGTCGAAGGCATTGCCACCAACGAGGACCTGCTCCGGCGCGCGCAGGACGATCACGGCCTCACCCGGCCCGAGCTGGCGGTGCTGCTGTCGACCTCCAAGATGGCGCTTCAGAACGCGATCGAGCGCACCCCCTTCATTGACGATCCGACGCTGACTCCGGAACTCTGCGCCGCATTCCCGAAGCGGATGCAGGAGCAGCATGGCGACTCCATCCTGCAACATCGTCTCCGTACCGAAATCCTCGCCACCAAGATCGCCAATCGCTTCGTCAACCGGCTCGGCATCATCGCGCCGTTCGCCCTGACCGAGGAAGAAGGCGCATCGCTCGGCCAGGCGGCGGCGGCCTTCATCGCCGCCGAGCGATTGTTCGGCATGCCGGAGCTGTGGGCGGAACTCGACCGTCTGGACGCGCCGGAAAGGGTGCGGCTGGAATTGTTCGACGAGGCGGCGGCCGGGCTCCAGCTCCACGTCGCCGACCTGTTGCGCTGCACTTCGCCCGACGCCATGCCCGGCGAGATCGTCGAGATGCTTAGGTCGGGCTTCGACAAGCTCGACGCCGCGCTGGAAGACCTGCTTCGTCCCGAACCCCGATCCGAAGTGGAAGCGATGCGCAGGCGACTCCTCGATCTCGGCGCGCCGGAAGACCTTACCGACAGCGTCCTGCGCCTGTTCAAGCTGAACGGCGGCATCGGCCTCGCCATCCTCGGCCGCAAGATCGGCGTCGACGAGATCGTGCTGACCCAGGCTTACACGCGTCTCGGCGAGGCGCTCGGTCTGGACTGGGCGCAGAACGCCGCCAATCATTTCGAGGCGAGCGACCAGTGGGAGCGGCTGCTGACCGCGGGCCTGGCCCGCGATTTCGAGCAGCTGCGGCTGGAATTCCTGTCGCGCAAGGGCGGCGACGATCCCAGGGCGGCGGTCGATCGCTGGGTGTCGCGGCAGGGCCCGCGCATCGAGCAGTTCCGGCGCACCGTCGACCGGGCGCGCACCGCTTCGATCACCACCGCCCCGATGCTCGCCCAGATCGCCACCCAGGCGCGGGTGCTGATGGCGCGCTAGCCGCGGCTCCGCTCGAACAGCCAGACGCGGATCGCGCTGGCGAGATTGGGCGGGTTTTCCGTTTTGATGCGCTCGGCGTCGATGCGGGCGACCAGCGCGTTGAGCGGCAGGGCTTCCCCCTCGGCGGCCTCGCGGAGCGCGTCCCAGAAGACCGGCTCGAGGCTGATCGATGTGGCATGCCCGGCGATCATCACCGAGCGTTTGACGGGTCCGTGCGCCATCGCCGGCATCAATACATGTGCTGGCCGCCGTTGATGCTGAGCGTCGAGCCGGTGACGAAGCCGGCGTCCTCGGCGCACAGGAAGGCGACGCCGCGGGCGATCTCGTCGGCGCGGCCGAGGCGGCCGACCGGGACCCTGGCGATGATCTTCTCGAGCACGTCCGGCGGGACCGCGGCGACCATCTCGGTGTCGATGTAGCCGGGCGCGATCGCATTGACGGTAACGCCGGCGCGGGCGCCTTCCTGCGCGAGCGCCTTGGTGAAGCCGTGAATGCCGGACTTGGCGGCGGCGTAATTGACCTGGCCGTACTGGCCGGCCTGGCCGTTGATCGATCCGATATTGACGATGCGGCCGTATTTGCGCTCGTTCATGCCGCCCCACACCGCCTTGGCCATATTGAAGCAGCCGCCGAGATTGACGTCGATCACCTCGTCCCACATCGCCCTCGTCATGCGCTTCATCGTGCCGTCGCGGGTGATGCCGGCATTGTTGACCAGCACGTCCACGGGGCCGAGTTCCTCTTCGACCCGCCGGACGCCTTCCATGCAGGCCTCAATGTCGGAGACGTCCCATCTGTAGGCCTTGATGCCGGTGCGGTCGGTGAACGCCCGCGCCTTTTCCTCATTGCCGGCATAGTTTGCGGCGACGGTCATGCCGGCATCGCGGAGCGCGATGCTGATCGCCTCGCCAATGCCTCGGGTGCCGCCGGTCACGACTGCGACGCGTGCCATTTTCGATTCTCCTGTTTGTGCGGGCTCGCCCTTACGGCGCGTCCGCCCAGCCTGCAAGCTCGCGCCCGATGAGACGGCGCAGCATCGCGATGCCCGGTTCGCTGTCGTTGAGGCAGGGAATGTAGGCAAAGTCGGAGCCGCCGGCCGCCAGGAAGGTCTCGCGGCCGCGAATCGCCAGCTCCTCCAGCGTCTCCAGGCAATCGGCGGAAAAGCCGGGGGCGACGATCGCGACCCTCTTCACACCCTCGGCGGGCAGACCTTGAAGGACTGTATCGGTAGCGGGCTCCAGCCATTTGGCGCGGCCGAAGCGGGACTGGAAGGCGACGCTGAGCTCCCGGCCCAGAGCTTCGCCCAGCAGCCGCGCCGTCTTTTGGCAATGGCAGTGATAGGGATCGCCGAGCTCCAGCGTCCGTTGCGGCATGCCGTGGAAGCTGGCGATCAGCGCCTGCGGCTCGAAATCGAGTTTCGCCAGCTCAGCCTCCACGACGGTTTTCAGCGCGGCGATATGGTCGGGATCGTCATGATAAGGCGGCAGCGTCCGCACCGCCGGCTGCCAGCGCATGCGGCGCAGCTGCGCGAACGCCTCGTCATTGGCGGTCGCCGTCGTGGCGGCGCAATATTGCGGGTAGAGCGGCGCGATCAGGATGCGCTCGCAGCCCTGGTTCTTGAGCGCGCCGATCCGCTCGGAAATGGCGGGCTTGCCGTAGCGCATGGCATGATCGACGATCACGCCGGTTCCGAAGACTCCCGCCAGCGCCGTCGCCTGCCGGGCCGTGATCGCGGCCAGCGGCGAGCCCTCCCCGGTCCAGACCTGGCGGTAGGCGTGAGCGGATTTCTTCGGACGGGCGCGAAGGACGATGCCGCGCAGGATCGGCTGCCAGACGAGCCGCGGGATTTCGACAACGCGCGGGTCGGAGAGGAATTCCTTCAGATAGAGCCGCACCGCCCCCGGCTCCGGAGCGTTGGGCGTGCCGAGATTGACCAGCAGCACGCCCACCTTCGGCGCGGGGATTTGCGGGTGACCGGCGGGCGGTTTCACCGGCCGCTCCCCAGCACCAGCGGCAAGGTGCGCAGGCGCTGCCCGGTGAGCGAATGGAGCGCGTTGGCGATAGCCGGCGCGGCGGTCGGCACGGCAAGCTCGGTGATCCCCCCCGGCGCGTCCTGGCTGTCGAGGATTTCGACCGTCACTTCGGGGGAGTCCCGCAAGACCGGCAGCCCCAGATCGCCGATCGTTCGCGCCACCGGCAGGCCGTTCTCGATCACGATCGGGCGGCTGAGCGCGCCGGACAGCCCGTAGACCAGGCCGCCCTCGATCTGCTGCTTCACGATCTCCGGATTGATCACCCGCCCGCAGTCGACGGCACAGACGGCGCGCAGCACCCGGGGGCGCTGGTCGCGGCCGATTTCCAGTTCAACGAGGGTGGCGATGTGCGACCCATAGGCGCTGTGCGCGGCGAGGCCCATGCCGCTGCCCGGCGGGCCGCCGTCCCAGCCGCCGATCGAGGTCGCGGTGGTGAGCGCGCGGGCGAGGCGCGGATTGTCGCTTAGCATCTGCATGCGGAAGGACAGCGCTTCGATGCCGGCCGCGCGGGCGAGCTCGTCCACGAAGCTTTCGGTGAAGAAAGCGGTGTAGCTGTGCGCGCCCGAGCGCCAGATGCCGGTTTCGATGCCGATGTCGGCGCGCAGGTGATCGACCGCGACGTTCGGTATCGCATAAGGCGGCACCGCGCCCGCCACGGCCGCGGCATCCGGACGGATCAGCGGGGTGCCGGATCCGAGCCGGTCCGCCGTCTCCGACGTGGTCGAAGGAGCGGCGACCCGCGCCTCCCAGCCCTGGACGATGCCGCCCTGCCCCACCCATGCCCGCATCAGGCCGATGGCGGGCGGGCGGAAGCGGTCGCGCCGTATCTCCTGGATGCGCGGCCAGGTGAGCTGGACGGGGCGATCGAGCTTCACCGCCATCACCGCCGCCTGCTCGATCGCGTCCATCTCCAGCTTGCGGCCGTAGCCGCCGCCGACCAGCATCGGATAGACGGTCACACGCGCTTCGGAAATGCCCGAGGCGCGCGCGGCGGCGGCCCGGGCGAGGCCCGGCGCCTGGGTCGGCGCCCAGACTTCCAGCCTGTCGCCGGTGACGCGCGCGGTCGCCGTCAGGGTTTCGATCGGGGCGTTCGGGGCGAGCCCCACCGCATAGCTGGCCTCTACCGGACTTGCGCCCGGGAAACCGTCCGCAATGTCGCCGCGCTCGAAGATTCGGCTGCCGTCATTCTCCTCGGCCGCGGCGATCAGCGCGGCCTGGATGCTCTCGCTGCCCGGCAGATCGGGCGGCAGATCGAATTGGGGGCTGAGCGCATCCAGCGCTTTCCCCGCCGCCCACCAATTGGATGCGGCGACGCCCGCCCAGTCCGGATTCTGGAACACCGCGAGCGCGCCGTGCACGGCCTCGGCCGCGCGCCTGTCGACATGTTTGAGGCGGCTCCCCTTGGGCCCGCTGCGCACCGCCGCATAGACCATGTCGGGGAGGCGCACGTCGCCGGCGAACATGGCGGACCCGTCCACCTTCGACGGCACGTCCAGCCGCGGCAGCGGCTTGCCCGCCAGCCGGTTCTCCAGTCCGCCGCGCACCGGAAGATCGTCGGGCAGATCGTAATCCGCGGCGGCTTCGGCAAGCTCGCCGAACGGGATGCGCTCATTGCCGTGCCAGACGAAGCCTTCGCGCGTGTCCAGATCCCGCCAGTCCACGCCCCAGCGCTCCGCCGCCGCCATGCTGAGCAGCGCGCGGGCGCCGGCGCCGGCTTCGCGCATGCGCGGCTCGAAGGCGCGAACCGACGTCGAGCCGCCGGTCATCATCAGGGCGCTGCGCGTCGCATATTCGCGCGCCGCCCAGTTGCCGATGCCCTGGAATGCGGAAGGGAGCCCTTCCGCCGCTTCCTCGGCCAGCAAATGGTTGGCGTAGAGCGGGTTGACCGGCGCCGGCTCGACCGAGACGGTGCGCCAGTCGGGGCCAAGCTCGTCGGCCAGGATTTGGGGAAGGCTGGTCCACACGCCCTGGCCGATCTCGGCCTGCGGGACGGCGACGATCACCCGTCCGTCGCGGGCGATCTTGAGAAAGGCGTTGAACAGGGATTCGCCCTCGGCGGCGCGCAGGTTCGGCCGGTAGGCACGCGGCCACAACGTCCAGGCGAGCACCAGCCCCAGGCCGC
>CAYODZ010000136.1:0-4937 GCA_964402835.1 uncultured Gammaproteobacteria bacterium
GCGCGCACCCGCAACGTCACCTTTCCGCTCCGCAAGCCAGCCCGCGTACAGGTAAACGAGCTCGACGACCGCGGGGTCATTCGGCCAGCGCGCAACGTCGATACGGCCAAGCCGGTCGAGTACGCGCGTGTCGTTCGACGCGAGCGCGGCGCGCACCAGCGCGACTCGTGCCGCCGGCCCCGGTTCGAAGCTCGGCGACAGTCGCCACGCCTCGATCAACACTTCCACGGCGAGCGCGTAGCGCTTCTCCGCCGCGGCGGCGACGACCAGACGCCGCGCGACGAGAATGGCAGGCGCGGTCAAGCGCCTCATCAACAGTTGCTCCCACAGCTCATGGAGATACGCAGTCTCGGTTACGCCATCGGGCGGCGGCAGTTGCGTCCATTGCTCGAGGGCTGCGCGGTCGCCGCGGGTTTTCGCGGCGTCGATTGCGTCCGCGACTTTCTCGACCGAATGCGCGCTCGAGACTGCGGCTCGCTCGACCTCATCTGCCGCCTCGACCTGCACCGACAAACCCGCGGACTCGTGATGATGGTGTAGCGCGTGCCCTTGCAAATGAACGAGCAACGCAGTGATCCAGATACCGAACATCGTCAGTCCGATGACCGTCGCGCTGGGCGCAAAGCCAACTAACAATGCATGAATTCCATGGGCGTCGAGTGCCGAGAAGAATTGCGCGAGCGCGCTACAGGTCCACTCCGTGACGACCCCGCCGACTCCGAGCAGCAACCACCCTGGAGGACCGGACGCCGCGATGACGCGCGCGATCCGTCGAGGATTGAGCGCCGCCGCCACCGACCCCTCGGCGGCGATCAACGCGAAGATGGACGGCAACAACGCCCCACTCGTCCACGCAAACCAACGTGCGGCTTCGGGCGCCGCGAGGTACAGCAGACCATAGCCACCGATGATGCCGGAACCGATCTCGATTAACGGCCGCACGGAACTCTGGAACAGGTCGAGTTGCTCAAGGTCGAGCCGCGGCGCATCGCCGAATCCCCAAATCGCGCGGGACTGGACGGTGAGCAACCACGTGAGGAGTACCCCGCCGAACAGCGCGACAAAGAACAGGCCGAGCCACGATGGCGCGAATACACCGAGGATGAGGCCGAACGGAATTGCGACGAGCACCACCTCTGGCCGGAACGCCCAGCGTAGCGCGAGCGGCAGGTAGGCTACGGTCCTCGGAGTTTCAAGGAAGGGCTTGTGGTTAGGGCTCGAACGCAGGTCGTAGGCCGCTCGGCGCATGCTTGAATTCCCCTATACTCGTGCGATGGGGAAAAGCATACGCCTGATGCTGGCTGGCGCGCTCTGCGTGGCGCCGTCGGTGGTCGTGGCGAGCGGCTGGCTGTTCGATGGCACCGTCGGGCTCATCGGCTACGACAACGCCGGCCGCTCGCGTGTGGTGGCGGACCACCGGAGCGCCATGGTGGTCGAGATTGACGGCGCCGGCCATTACCAACCCGCCGTCGAGACCGCTGGCGTGTTTTCACTGGAAGTTTGGGCAGGTGCCGATCGGTATGACCGGTTCCACGGGCTGAATCAGGTCCGTGCCGGCGTCGGCGCCACTTATTTTGCGCGCATCGGCCTCGGACCGGAGGCCCCGTGGTGGAGCGCGTCCGTGCGTGCCGGTTATCACGCGTTCGACAGCGCGTTGCGGGACGGCACCGCATGGCATGCGGCCATCGCGACCGGCAAGAACTGGCGCGATCGGTTTGACGTGACCGCGCGGGCGACGCACCGGCGCCGACACGCCGAGTCCTCGGTGTTCGCGGGCACCACGCTACGGCTGGGTGTCGAGGTCGACTACCGGGTCCGCCCCGCAGCGAGTGTTTTCGGTGGGCTGACCTGGCAGCGCGGCGACCTCGCATCGTCGATTGCAGGCCCCGGCAACGTCGGACTTGTCTGGGTCGACGACGAGACGTTCGGTGCAGGCTGGCGCACCTATCGCGTCGACGCGGATGTAGTGACCACGACGCTGGGGGCGCAGTTCGCGGTCGGCGAGATGAGTCAGGTCGTCATCGCCTGGGAGCGGCTCGACGGGCGTGCACGGGCCTTCTCCGCCGACTATGACGGCAACATCTACCGGGCACAGCTCACCCATGAATTTTAGATTTCTTTTAGCGGCGATTCTGGTGTCGACAGTATCACCCGTCGGCGCCGCCGTACTGAGTGTGGTTGTTCAGGACGCCAGCGGCACCCCGCTCGATCAGGCTGTCGTCATCGTCGACTCCGAAGCCACCCTAGCGCCGGCGCGCTCGACCGCGGTCATTGACCAAGTGAATCGCATGTTCGTGCCTCATGTGTCGGTCGTGCGCACCGGCACAGCCGTGAGCTTTCCGAACCGCGATGACATTCGGCACCACCTTTACTCGTTTTCAGAAGCCAAAACGTTCGAGTTACCACTCTACAAGGGGACGCCTGCCGAACCGGTCATCTTCGACCAGGCCGGAATCGTGACGCTCGCGTGCAACATTCACGACTGGATGCTCGGATTCGTCTACGTGACCGATGCGACGTCGTTCGTCGTGACAGGCGAAGATGGCCGCGCGGAGTTCGAACTAACTGCACGCGCGGAATATCGCGTCACGGTCTGGCACCCAAGCCTTGGGCCGGAATCCGAAGGCCACGTTAGTGAGGGTTCATCATCTGACGGGGCGCCGCAGATATTGCGGGTAGAACTCGCTGCAGAAACGCAGCGTGGCTCCCGCCGTTTACGGCGCGGGCCTGGCCGCTACCGTTGACATGACCGGCTGGCGGCCACGGCGGTACCGGACGGAACTGCTGCTGGTCTTTCTCGGATTGTTCCTCGCAGTTCAGACGGCAGGTTTCGTCGTCACTCGCGTCGCGAGCGAGCGGAACGCTCGCGCACAAATCGAGGAGTCATTGGTCGTTGCTGGCGAGACGCTGGCTCGCTTGATGGCGGACCGTGAACGACACGTGCTCGAAGCCGGTCGGCTGCTCGCCGGCGATTTCGCATTCAAGGCGACCTTCGCGACGCGCGAGCCGCCGACCATCCTGTCGATGCTCGATAACCACCGGCAACGGATTGAGGCCGACACGATGATCCTCGTGTCCATCGACGAAACGACAATCGCAGATACGCTGCGTATCACGGATGTCGGTGAACCGTTCGGGCACCCATGGCTGATCGACCGTGCACTCGGCGACGACGCGGGCGAAGCTGCGGGCGTACTCTTCCTTGAGGGTCGCCCGTTTCAGTTCATCGTGCTGCCGCTACTGGCGCCGCTACACGAAGCGTGGATTGCCGTCGGCTTTCGCCTTGACGACGCGTTCGTCGCGCCGCTGAAGTCACTATCACGCGCCGAGGTATCGCTCGTGACCCCCACGAGCGGCCGTGTGCACGCATCGACACTCGCTGGCCCCGCGCGAATTGCGCTTGAGTACGCGGTGCCCGAGGAACTTCCGGAGGGCTCGTTCGCGCTTGAACTGCAGGGGCGTGAATATCTTTCGCTACGCGTCCCGATCGCCGGCGAAGGCGAGCCCATCCACGCACTGATGATGCGCCCGGTCGACGAAGCGCTCGCGCCGTACAAGCGCCTTGAGACGATACTCGGCGCGTTGTTCGTAATCGGCCTCCTCGCGGCGGGCGCGGGTGCGGCAATGCTCGCACGAGGCGTCGCGCGCCCCCTCGTGAGCCTCACGCAACACGCGCGAAACATCGCACGCGGTGACTACGAGCAGCGAGTGAACCTTGACCGCCGCGACGAACTCGGCGAACTCGCATCCGCGTTCAACGACATGGCCCATGGACTCGCGGATCGAGACCGGGTACGTAATCTGCTCGGCATGGTCGTGTCACCACAGATCGCCGACGAACTGCTGAGCCGGGAAATTCAGCTCGGGGGTGAGGAGCGCGAGGTCACCGTGATGTTCGCGGACTGCCGCGGCTACACGACGATGTCAGAGAGCTTGCCGCCCGCGGAAGTGCTCGCCCGGCTCAACGAGATGCTGACCGTCCTCACGGAAGTCATCGAGCGGCACGGCGGCGTGGTGGACAAGTACATCGGCGACGCGGTGATGGCCTTGTTCGGCGCACCGCTCGCCAACGCGGACGACCCTGTTCGCGCGGTCGCCTGCGCGCTCGAAATGATGGCAGCGATGCGGCACACACGCGGCGGCCTGCAGCTCAGCATCGGAATCAATACAGGCCGCGTCGTCGCAGGCAATATGGGGTCAACGCGCCGCCTGAACTACACGGTCATCGGCGATACGGTCAATCTTGCATCGCGTGTCGAGTCGCTGACGCGCAATTACGAGGCAGACGTGCTCGTCACGGACGCGACCCGCGCCGCGTGTGGCGATACATTCGCGTTTTACCGCGTCGACAGCGTCACCGTGAAGGGCCGCGCCGCGCCTGTCGACGTCTTCGAACCACGGGTTCGTCAGCCGAATAAGCCCAGCTGATCGCCGGCCTGCGCCGGCGGCGCAAACAAATCGGTACGAAGCCGTGTGCGCGCACCGTAGTTGTCCCGCTCGGTGCAGTTCAGCCCGTGCTTGCGGCAGGCGGTATGGAAGCGCGCGCGCACGAGGTCCGCGAACGGTCCCTCGCCGCGCATCCGCGAGCCGAACCGTGAATCGTTGTCGCGTCCGCCGCGCATCTGGTTGATGAGGCTCATCACGTGCGCGGCGCGCTGTGGATAGTGTTCGTCGAGCCATGCACGGAACAAATCCTTGACCTCGTACGGAAGCCGCAGCATCACATAACCGGCCGATCGTGCGCCGGCGTCGGCACCGGCTTCCAGAATCCGCTCAAGCTCGTGGTCGGTGATGGCCGGAATCACCGGCGCGACCATGACGCCCGTTGGGATGCCGGCATCGGCCAGCGTGCGCATCGCGCGCAGCCTCGCCTGCGGCCCTGCGGCGCGCGGCTCCAAAGTGCGTTTGATCTCGGGGTCGAGTGAGGTCACGGAGAA
>CAYODZ010000137.1:0-11361 GCA_964402835.1 uncultured Gammaproteobacteria bacterium
GTACACGTTCGAGCCGATGCCGTCGTGCGGCGCGATCGTCTCGATCTGGTTCATTTCCCACGCGCGCGCACGGAAGCGGAACGGCTTCGAGGTCAGCGCGCCGACCGGGCACAGGTCGATGATGTTGCCCGACAGCTCATGGTCGACGGTCTGGCCGACGTAGGTACCGATCACCATGAACTCGCCGCGGCCGGTCGCGCCGAGCTCCTGGATGCCCTCGATCTCGGTCCCGAAACGGACGCAGCGCGTGCAGTGGATGCAGCGCGTCATCTCGGTCGAAATCAGCGGGCCGATGTTCTCGTCCTTGATGATGCGTTTCGATTCTTGGTACTGCGAAACCGCGCTGCCGAAGCCGAGCGCGACGTCCTGCAGTTCGCACTCGCCGCCCTGGTCGCAAATCGGGCAGTCGAGTGGATGGTTGATCAACAGGAATTCCATCACCGCTTTCTGTGCGGCGAGCGCTTTCGGCGAGCGCGTGAACGCCTTCATGCCGTCCATGACGGGTGTCGCACAGGCCGGCAACGCCTTCGGCGCTTTCTCGACCTCGACGAGACACATGCGGCAGTTCGCGGCGACGCTGAGCTTCTCGTGGTAACAGAAGCGCGGCACGGTGATGCCTTCGCGGTCGGTGACCTGGATCAGCATCTCGCCCTTGCGTGCGTCGAGCTCGCGGCCGTTGACCTCGACCTTGACCATGTCGTCGCTCATGCGGACACCATGCAGCGTTTGTGCTCGACGTGGTATGCGAACTCGTCGCGGTAGTGCTTCACGAAGCTGCGTACCGGCATCGCAGCCGCGTCGCCGAGCGCGCAGATCGTGCGGCCCTCGATCTTCGACGCAACATCGTCGAGCCGGTCGAGGTCAGCCATTTCGCCCTCGCCGTTCTCGATGCGCGTGACCATGCGCCATAGCCAGCCGGTGCCCTCGCGGCACGGCGTGCACTTGCCGCAGCTCTCGGAGAAGTAGAAGCGCGAGATGCGCTGCAGCGCCCTGACCATGCAAGTCGTCTCGTCCATCACGATCACGGCGCCCGAGCCGAGCATCGAACCAACGGCGGCGATGCCGTCGTAATCCATGATGGCGTCCATCATCTGGTCGCCGGGGACGACCGGGACCGACGAACCGCCGGGAATCACGGCCTTGAGCTTGCGGCCACCGAGCACGCCGCCTGCAATCTCGAGCAGCGCTGCAAATGGCGTACCGAGCGGGACTTCGAAGTTTCCCGGACGCTCAACGTGGCCGGTCACGGAGAATATCTTCGTGCCGCCCGCCTTCGCCGTGCCCATCTTCGCAAACCACTCGCCGCCGTTGCGCATGATCGCGGGCACCGACGCGAAGCTCTCGGTGTTGTTGATCGTGGTCGGCTTGCCGTACAGACCGAAGTTCGCGGGGAACGGCGGCTTGAAGCGCGGCATCCCCTTCTTGCCTTCGAGCGACTCGAGGAGCGCCGTCTCTTCGCCGCAGATGTACGCGCCGGCGCCGAGGAAGGTGTACAGGTCGAAATCGACATTCGTACCGAACAGGCCCTTGCCGAGGTAGCCCGCGTCATACGCTTCTTTCAGCGCCTGTTCGAAGCGAGGGAATGGCTCGTCCTCGAATTCGCCGCGGATGTAGTTGTAGCCGACGGTCGCGCCGATCGAATAGCCGCCGATGGCCATGCCCTCGATGACCGCATGCGGGTTGTAACGCAGGATGTCGCGATCCTTGCAGGTGCCCGGTTCGGACTCGTCCGAATTGCAGACGATGTATTTCTGGCCGGGCGCGTTGCGCGGCATGAAGCTCCACTTGAGGCCGGTCGGGAAGCCCGCGCCGCCACGGCCACGCAAGCCCGACGCTTTCACGACTTCGATGACCTGCTCCGGCGTCTGGCCCTCGCGCACGATGCGCTGCCACGCCTGATAGCCACCGAGCTTGCGGTAGTTCTCGAGCGTCCACGGCTCGTCGAACTGCAAGGTTTCGTAGCAGACCTGCGTCGTCATTTCAGACCATCCAGAATCTTGTCCACCTTCTCGGTCGTGAGGTTCTCGTGGTACTTATGGTCGACCATCATCATCGGCGCGCCGGCACACGCGGCGAGGCATTCTTCCTCGCGCTTCAGGTACACGCGCCCGTCCGCGCTCGTCTCGCCGACCTTGCAGCCGAGCTTCTGCTCGATGTGGGAAACAATCTCGTCGGAGCCGCGCAGCATGCACGAGATGTTCGTGCAGATGGAGATGCTGTGGCGGCCGACAGGCTTCACTTCGTACATCGAGTAGAAACTCGCGACCTCGTACACCTTGATCGGTTCGAGCTCGAGATACAGCGCGACCGCGTCCATCAATGGCACGGTCAGGAAGCCACCATTCTCGTGCTGCACGGTGCGAAGCGCGGACAGCACCGCAGACCGCTTCTGCTCGGGCGGGAATTTCGCGACCCAGCGGTCGATCTCTTCCCGCGCGTGCGCGGAAAGTGTGGTCGGTTGCGCTTCCGTCACCGGTCTATCTCTCCGAATACGATGTCTTGGGTTCCGATGATCGCGACGAGGTCGGCCAACATGTGGCCACGCACCATTTCATCGAGCGACGCGAGGTGCGAAAAACCGGGCGCGCGCACCTTCACGCGGAACGGCTTGTTCGCGCCGTCCGAAATCATGTACACGCCGAACTCACCTTTCGGCGCCTCGACCGCGGAATACACCTCGCCCTCGGGGACGCCGTACCCCTCGGTGAACAATTTGAAGTGGTGGATCAGCGACTCCATGTCGTCCTTCATCTCGACACGCGTCGGCGGCGCGACCTTGTGGTTGCCGGTCATGACCGGGCCCGGGTTCGCGCGCAGCCAGTCGATGCACTGCTTGATGATGCGGTTCGACTGGCGCATTTCCTCGATGCGTACGAGGTAGCGGTCATAGCAGTCGCCGTTCACGCCGACCGGGATGTCGAACTCGACGCGGTCGTACGCGGCGTACGGCTGCTTCTTGCGCAGGTCCCACTCGATACCGGAGCCGCGCAGCATCGGGCCGGTGAAGCCGAGCGCTTTCGCCCGTTCAGGACTCACGACGCCGATGCCGACCGTGCGCTGCTTCCAGATGCGGTTGTCCGTGAGCAGCGTCTCGTAGTCGTCGACGCACGCGGGGAACCGCTCGGTGAACGCCTCGATGAAATCGAGCAGCGAACCGGCGCGCGATTCGTTCAAGCGCTTCGCGTCCTTCTCGCTGCGCCACTTGCTCGCGCGGTACGCGGGCATGCTGCCCGGCAGGTCGCGGTAGACACCACCTGGCCGGTAGTACGTTGCGTGCATGCGCGTACCCGAGACCGCCTCGTAGCAGTCCATGAGGTCTTCGCGCTCGCGGAACGCGTACAGGAACACCGTCATCGCGCCGATGTCGAGGCCGTGCGCACCCAGCCACATCAGGTGGTTTAGTACGCGGGTGATTTCGTCGAACAGCGTGCGGATGTATTGCGCGCGAATTGGCGCCTCGATGCCGATCAGCTTCTCGATTGCCGAGACGTAGCCATGCTCGTTGCACATCATCGACACATAGTCGAGCCGGTCCATGTAACCAATGCTCTGGTTGAACGGCTTCGACTCGGCGAGTTTCTCGGTCCCGCGATGCAACAAACCGACGTGTGGATCAGCGCGGTAAATCACCTCGCCTTCCATCTCGAGCACGAGGCGCAACACACCGTGCGCCGCGGGGTGCTGCGGGCCGAAGTTCATCGTATAGCTCTGGATTTCTGGCATGCGTCAGCCCTCGTCCAGGTTATAGCGGTGGTCTTCGCGAATCACCTTCGGTACGAGCGTGCGCGGATTGATGGACACGGGCTGATAGACGACGCGCTTTTTCTCGGGGTCGTACAGGACCTCGACGTTACCGATCAGCGGGAAGTCCTTACGGAACGGGTGGCCGATGAAGCCGTAATCCGTCAGCAGACGGCGTAGGTCCGGGTGGCCATCGAACAGGATGCCGAACAAGTCGAATGCTTCGCGCTCGAACCAGTTCGCAGCCGGCCAAATCTCGTTCACGGTCGGCATCATCGGCACTTCGTCGTCGGTGCAGAATGCGCGCACGCGCAGTCGGCGATTGTGTTTGAGCGACAGCAGGTGGTACACGACCGCGAAGCGATTCACGTAGCCCGCGAATGGGCCGTGCGAGCGCTCGGGTGAACGGTCAACACCGCGCGAGAAACCGGTGGAGGTCGCACGCTCGGTGATCCACTCGTCCACGCCGTAGCCCGCGTAGTCGACGCCACAAACGTCGATGAGCACCTCGTACGCGAACTCATCGCGCAGCGCCTGCATCACATCGAGTAACGCATCTTGCGAAACGACGAGCGTCGTTTCGTGCACGTCGCTCGTCGTGACGGCGACCTTGTCGCCAAAACGCTCGATCAAGTCGTTCATCGCGCGATCGTGCTCGTGCGCTTGATCTTGTTCTGGAGCTGGATGATGCCGTAAATCAGCGCCTCGGCCGTCGGCGGGCATCCGGGTACGTAAATGTCGACCGGAACGATTCGATCGCACCCGCGGACGACCGCATAGGAGTAGTGGTAGTAGCCGCCGCCGTTCGCGCACGAGCCCATCGAGATGACCCAGCGCGGCTCGGCCATCTGGTCATAGACCTTGCGCAAAGCCGGCGCCATTTTGTTCACGAGCGTGCCGGCGACGATCATCACATCGGACTGGCGCGGGCTCGGGCGGAACAGGACGCCGAAGCGATCGAAGTCGTAGCGCGCGGCGCCCGCGTGCATCATCTCGACCGCGCAGCACGCGAGGCCGAAAGTCACGGGCCACAACGAACCGGACCGCGCCCAGTTAATCAGCGCGTCGGCGGACGTCGTGACGACGCCCTTCTCAAGGACGCCCTCTATTCCCATTCGAGGGCCCCTTTCTTCCACTCATAAATAAAGCCGACAACCAGAATCAGGAGGAACGGCCCCATCGCGAGCAGGCCATAGACACCAATACCGTCGAGCGCGACGGCCCACGGGAACAGGAATGCGATTTCGAGATCGAAAATGATGAAAAGGATCGCGACGAGGTAGTAGCGAACGTCGAACTTCATGCGCGCGTCTTCGAAGGCCTCGAAGCCGCACTCATACGGGGACAGCTTCGCGCTGTCCGGCCGCCGGGGCCCCAGTACCCATCCGGCACCGATCATGACAAGCCCGAAAGCGATTGCCATGGTCAGGAACACGAGCACGGGAAGATAGTTCGACAGCAAGTCTCTCTCCTTCCGAATTAATGGTGCCGACGGGGAGACTCGAACTCCCACGGCTTACGCCACCGCCCCCTCAAGACGGCGTGTCTACCAATTCCACCACGTCGGCGACTGCTTCTTCTAACCTTGCGGCGGACCCTCGCCGTCGTCCGTCTCGTCGACCGGCTCCGGTTCTTCAACCGGTTCCAACGGCTCCGCGCTGTAATCCGTCAGCGGCATACGCTCGGTCAAGCTCTGCGGCGCTTCCTGGCTCTGCCCCATGTAGGCGAGCACGATGGCGAGCGTGAAAAACGTCGTCGCGAGCACCGCCGTGAAGCGGCTGAGGAACGACGATGAGCCGCGCGATCCGAAAACCGTGGCAGACGCGCCGCTGCCGAAGGCCGCGCCGGCGTCGGCGCCCTTGCCCTGCTGCAACAACACGATGGCGACCAGCGTCACCGCGTTCAGCACGAACAGAACCAAAACTACTGTTTGCATAATTATCTACTCGCCCGACAGATACTCAGGAATTCTTCGCCGTCCAGTGAAGCACCCCCGATCAGGCCGCCATCGATGTCGGGCATGCCGAACAGGTCTGCAGCGTTCGACGCTTTCACGCTACCCCCATAGAGGATGCGTAAATCGCCCGCTATTGTAGCATCCTGTTCGGAAATCTTCGCGCGAATCAGCGCGTGAACGGCCTGCGCCTGGTCAGGGCTCGCGGTCCTGCCGGTCCCGATGGCCCACACCGGTTCATAGGCGACGACGGCGTTGCCGAATGCTTCCACGCCCGACACGTCGAGCACCGATTGCACCTGTCGTTCGACGACGCGCTCGGTCTGCTCCGCCTCGCGTTCCTCGAGCGTCTCACCGACACACAGGATTGGAATCAGGCGACCTCGTTGGGCGGCGGCGAACTTCTTCGCGACCACGGCGTCTGTCTCGCCGAACAGGCTACGGCGCTCTGAATGGCCGACGATGACGTAGCGGCAACCCGATTCGAGGAGCATCGACGCGCACACTTCGCCGGTGTACGCGCCCGGCGCGTGTTCGGAGAGATTCTGCGCGCCGAGCAGCACCGGGGAGCCCGATAACAACTTAGACGCGAGTGCAAGGTATGGGTACGGCGGGCAAATGACAGTGTCCGCGCTCTCCAGTGAATCGACGCCCGCCACGATCGCGGAAATCAATGCAGTGGCGCTTTCGCGGCTGCCGTGCATCTTCCAGTTTCCAACGACCAGCGCTTGTCTCACCGGGCCCTCCCCCGAATGAAAAATCGCGCGAACTATACCGGGGCGGCGTTGGCCGTGCAAACCTGCTCGATGTCGGCGGCGAGGGCGCGGCACACGCGATCGACCTCATCTTCCTGCTCGCCCTCGCACATCACGCGCACCACGGGTTCGGTCCCGGACGGTCGCAACAGCACCCGGCCACGCCCGGCGAGCGCCTGTTCTGCCGTCGCGACCGCGTCTCGAACGGGTTGCGCAGCGAGATCGGGCTTGCCGGTCACGCGCACATTGATCATCAGCTGTGGGAGCTTCACCACGGGCTCGACGAGTTGCGCGAGCGATTTCCCGGATTCGACAACGGCCTGCAGAACCTGCAGCGCGGCCACGATGCCATCGCCCGTCGTCGTCTGGTCGAGGCAAATCAGGTGGCCTGAGGATTCACCGCCAATGCGACCGCCGCACTCTTTGAGCTTTTGCAGCACATAACGATCGCCGACCGCCGCGCGCTCAAACGCGATACCGAGGCCTTCGAACGCACGCTCCAGGCCGAGATTGCTCATTACGGTACCAACCACCGGCCCCGCGAGTTCGCCACGCGCGGCGCGTGCCGACGCGATGACGAACAATAGGTCGTCGCCATCGAAAAGCTTGCCGTCCGCGCCGACCATCATCACGCGATCGCCGTCTCCATCGAACGCGATGCCGAGGTCGGCCCCGCGTTCGACTACGGCTTTTTGGAGCGTCTCAGGATGCGTCGAGCCGCTTTTGAGGTTGATGTTCAGACCATCCGGCTGGCAACCGATGCCGTACACGGTCGCGCCGAGTTCTGTAAATACTTGCGGTGCAGCCTTGTACGTCGCGCCATTCGCGCAATCGAGCACGATGTTTATCCCGCGCAGGTCGAGTGATTCGTTGAAGGTTCCCTTGCAGAACTCGACATATCGACCGACGGCGTCGTCGAGCCGGCGCGCGCGGCCGAGCTTGTGCGGCGCGACGGTCGTGAACGGCTTCTCGAGCTCCGCTTCGATTGCTTTCTCGAGTTCATCATCGAGTTTGGTGCCGTGCGCGGAGAAGAACTTGAGGCCGTTGTCCTCGAATGAATTGTGCGATGCGCTGATGACCACGCCGGCGGAAGCTCGTTGCGCCTGCGTGAGATACGCGATGGCGGGCGTCGGTACCGGCCCGAGCATCAGGATATTCACGCCGGCCGATGCGAAGCCTGCCTCAAGTGCTGCCTCGAAGAGGTAGCCGGAGATTCGCGTGTCCTTACCAACCGCGACCGTGCCGCCGTCCGGACACAGCACCTTGCCGGCGGCGCGGCCGAGCTTCAGTACAAAATCCGCTTGCATCGGCCCATCGCCGACGCGACCACGAATCCCGTCCGTTCCAAAATATTTGCGTCCCATCATCCTTCCTGTTGTTGGTCGAGCAATGCGCTGACGACAGCCAACGCCTCAACGGTCTGCGCGACGTCGTGCACGCGCAGTAGGCGCGCGCCGAAATTCGCAGCGAGCGTCGCCGCCGCAACGCTGCCGGCCACGCGGCCGGCCGGCGTGCCGCGCCCGGTCAGCGCGCCGATCATGGCTTTGCGCGACACGCCGACCAACACCGGCAGGCCGTCCGCCACGATTTCGCCGAGCCGCGCGAGTAACGCCGTATTGTGCGCCAACGTCTTGCCGAAGCCAAAGCCGGGATCAACCAGTATTCGGCTGTGGGGAATCCCCGCCGCCTCGCACGCAGCGACGCGCTCGCGCAAAAACGCGCGAACCTCGGCGACCACATCGTCGTAACGCGGGTCCTGCTGCATGGTCCGGGGCTCGCCCAACATGTGCATCAGGCAGACGGGCACGCCCGTTTCCGAGGCGGCCGCGAGCGCGCCGGGTTCCCGCAGCGCGCGCACGTCATTGATGAGGCCCGCGCCGGCCGCGACCGCAGCGCGCATGACTTCGGGTTTGCTGGTGTCTATAGAAATGGGAATCGATAGAGACTTAGCGAGGCGTTCAATCACCGGCACCACGCGGACGCATTCCGACTCGGCATCAACGGGTGCGGCGCCGGGGCGTGTGGACTCGCCGCCGACGTCGATAATCGCGGCCCCCGCGTCGGCCATCGCTTGCGCATGAGCGAAAGCGGCCTCTGGGTCTTCCCAGAGGCCGCCGTCGGAAAACGAATCGGGGGTCAGGTTAAGGACACCCATCACGCGCGGACGCGTGAGGTCGAGTGGCTTACCGCCGCAGTCGAAGATCATCGACGCATTTTATCGCGGCGCAAAGGCGCCGCTCCTACAAAGCAAATCCATCGCTCGTCGAAGGGCCCGCGCGTAGCGCGATGTGAAGCAAAAATCACACTTTTTGCTTCACATGGAGCCGTGCCGGCAGGTATCGGCGACTTTTAGTGATGGATGATTGGGCCGCCGAGCTTGCCGGGCTCACCCTGGTTGCCGTCATCGGGCACCGGCGACTTCAGCGAACCGCCACCATCCGAGTCATCCCAACCATCGGGCGGACGCGGCGTCTTGCCTTCCATGATGTCGTCGATCTGCGGCGCATCGAGCGTCTCGTATTTGATGAGCGCCTCAGCCATGAGGTGCAGCTTCCCAATGTTGTCCTTGAGAATCTGCTCCGCCCGTTGATAGTTGCGGTCGATGACGGCACGGATTTCCGCGTCGATCACGTTCGCCGTCTCATCGGACACCGACTTGTGCTTGGTGACCGAGTGGCCGAGGAACACCTCGCCCTCATCCTCGCTGTAGGACAGCGGACCGAGTCGGTCCGACAGGCCCCACTTCGTGACCATGTTGCGCGCGAGTTCGGTCGCACGCTCGATGTCGTTCGACGCGCCCGTCGTCACCGCGTCGTGCCCGAAAATAAGCTCCTCAGCGATACGGCCACCGAACAACGACGAGATCGAGCTCTCGAGCCGGCGCTTGCTGTAGCTATAGCGGTCCTGCTCAGGCAAGAACATCGTAATGCCGAGCGCGCGTCCGCGCGGGATGATGCTGACCTTATAAACCGGGTCGTGGTCCGGCACGAGGCGACCGATGATCGTATGGCCGGACTCGTGGTACGCAGTCAGCTTCTTCTCGTCCTCGGTCATCACCATCGAGCGCCGCTCGGCGCCCATCAGGATCTTGTCCTTGGCCTTTTCGAAGTCCGCATGGTCGACCGTGCGCTGGTTCGCGCGCGCGGCGAACAACGCCGCCTCGTTCACGAGGTTCGCAAGGTCGGCGCCCGAGAATCCTGGCGTGCCGCGTGCGATGAGACCCGGCTTCACACCATCGGAAATCGGCACTTTGCGCATGTGGACTTTGAGAATCTGCTCGCGGCCACGCACGTCCGGCAGGGGCACGACGACCTGACGGTCGAAGCGACCCGGGCGCAGCAGCGCAGGGTCGAGCACGTCCGGCCGGTTGGTCGCGGCGATGACGATGACGCCTTCGCTGCCTTCAAAACCGTCCATCTCGACGAGTAATTGGTTCAGCGTCTGCTCGCGCTCGTCGTGTCCACCGCCAAGGCCGGCGCCACGGTGGCGACCGACCGCGTCGATCTCGTCGATGAAGATGATGCACGGCGCGTGCTTCTTCGCCTGCTCGAACATGTCGCGCACGCGGCTCGCGCCGACGCCGACGAACATCTCGACGAAGTCGGAACCGGAAATCGTGAAGAACGGCACGCGCGCTTCGCCAGCGATCGCGCGCGCGAGCAACGTCTTACCGGTACCCGGCTGGCCGACCATCAACACGCCGCGTGGAATCTTGCCGCCGAGGCGTTGGAACTTACCGGGGTCGCGCAGGAACTCGACGAGCTCCACGACCTCTTCCTTCGCTTCCTCGCAACCCGCGACGTCGGCAAAGTTAATCTTGACCTGGTCCTCGCCAAGCATGCGCGCGCGGCTCTTGCCGAAACTCATCGCGCCACGGCCGCCGCCACCGCCGCCCTGCATCTGGCGCATGAAGAAAATCCATACACCGATCAGGAGCAGCATCGGGAACCACGAGATGAAGACCTGCATCAGGACCGACTGCTGTTCCGGCGGGCGCGCGGCGATGTCGACGTTGTTCTCCATCAGGTCGCCGACCAGCGCGCGGTTGTCCGTTTCTGGGCTATAGGTCTGGAAACGCTCGTTCGACGACGTGTAGCCGGAGATCTGGCGGCCGTCGATCGTCACGCTTCGGATACCCCCGTTCTCCACGGAGCGGAGGAACTCCGAATAGTTCAGCGGCTGCACCTGCGACTGCTGCGGCGTGAACGCATTGAACACGGCCATCAGCACGACAGCGATGATCACCCAGAGAATTAAATTTTTGGCCATGTTGTTCAGCACTTGGTTACCTGAAAAAAGACAACGAGTTAGACAATACTACGGCCGATGGTTCCGGGCCAGCAGGTAAACCTCCCTGCTACGGGGCCGAGAAGCCTTCGGTTTGCGTACGGAAATCGATTCAAACTGAGGCCGCGCCTGCCTGACGAGGTCTTCATAGCCCTCGCCTTGAAAGACCTTCATCAGGAGATCCCCGCCCTCACGCAACGCGCGCGCCGCGAATTCGAGCGACAGCTCGGCGAGATGAATGGCCCTCGGCTGGTCCACGGCTGACATACCACTGATATTGGGGGCCATGTCCGATAAAACAAGGTCAACCGGCGCGCCGTCGAGCCGACGCTCAAGTTCTTCGAGCACTTCGTCCTCGCGAAAGTCGCCCTGGATGAAGTCGACGCCCGCAATGGGTTCCATCTCAAGCAGGTCCAGCGCCACCACCTTGGCGTTGCCTTGGGTTCGCTTCACCGCATATTGCGCCCAGCCGCCGGGGGCCGCACCGAGGTCGACGATGACCATCCCCTGCTTGATGAGCCGGTCGCGTTCATCGATTTCCTGCAATTTGTAAACCGCGCGTGAACGCCAGCCCTCGGCGCGCGCACGCTTCACGAACTCGTCGTCGTGGTGCTCGTCGAGCCA
>CAYODZ010000138.1:0-14800 GCA_964402835.1 uncultured Gammaproteobacteria bacterium
GTGCGATGGCATAACGCGGTTGACCCTGTCAGGGCCGACCGATACCATATGCCGCCTTTCACGATTCCCCGGTAGCTCAGTCGGTAGAGCGGGTGACTGTTAATCACTAGGTCGGCGGTTCGAGCCCGTCCCGGGGAGCCATCTCCTTAAAGCTTGCGTTGCAGTTACAATCGAACTGTGTTCAAGCGCACGCTCATCATTGCCCTGCTCACCGCCCTGCCCTATGTCATTCACGCGCAGGCGTTCGGCGAATGGGAAAACCGGTCGGGCCAAGCCCTGCTCATCGTCGATGCGGGCAGCGCGTATGGCGCGATTATCGTGCGCTGTGATGACGGCGAGCCGAGCGTGTATGTAGATGTCGGTTTCGCGCTTGCGGTTCGTCGGCCCATCGCGGTGCGGTACCGATTCGACGGCGGCGCGACGATTGAAGGCCGATGGCACCCGTCGACGGATGGCGTAGGCACGTTTGCGCCGAATGGCGCGCAGTTCGCGAACGCGCTCGCCCGCCGCTACCGATTGTGGTTCGAGGCAACCGATGCGGCCGGCACGGAACATTCTGCGGAGTTCCCACTCGCTGGCAGCGCACGCGCAATCCAGCCGGTGCTCGAAGCCTGTCGGTGACCAAGAAACGCAATCCGTTGGTGCCTGAAATCCATCAGCCGAAGTACCGGCCTAAAGTCGTTCCGGACAAGAAAAAAGAAGAGAAGAAAAAAGGGCCGCCGATCCAGGCGCCGCGTGGGACCTTACTGCCCGCAGGCTGAAAGCACTTTGTCGATCGGCTCACGCGAGCCGCGCAATGGAAAGCGGACCTGATGCATCTTGTCATCGCCACCTTGCGCCTCGAACGTCAGCGTCACGCCGCCGGCGAGCGCCTTCGCGAAGGCGCTCGCATCCGCGGCAAACACACCATCGCCCCCAGCGGTCGTCACCCAGGTCGACTGCTGCCACGCGTCCTCATCGAGTCGATAACGAACCGGTGTTCTACGGCCAGCCAATGCAGGCCCAACGATCACGACCGCGTCGAGTTGTCGGCCGCCATAACAACGGACAAACACACGCGCTGCCTTGAAACCCTCGCGCTCCAGATCAATCTGTGCGAGTTGCGTGTTCGTGAACCGCTCGTCGAAACGCCAACCATCGTTCGACGATGCGTGGACAGTCGCTGTGAGCATCAGGATGGCGGCCGTAAATAGCAGAGGTTTCATGGGCTTCACTTTTCGGTGATGGTGAGGGTGGTGATGCTTTCGTCGGGGAGCGCAGTCGTGCTCGCCGTTTCCGGGTCGTACACAAAAATGAAGCGCGCGCTGCTGCCCATCAACAACCGCGCCACGGGTGCTGCACCGTTGATGCTCACGACGACCTCGGTGCCCTCCCCGGCACGCAGCGCATCCACGCGCCAGGCCGCGTACCAAGTCACCGTCACGAGTGCGTACAACGCAAGCACGAGCACCGTCGCCCAGCCCGAACCCAACCAACGACGGTTCATATTGATGTAGCCCTCGAGCACGCGGCCACGGTTCTCGATGCGTTCTAGCCGTGAAACCTCCCACGCGCTGTAACGAAAAACCAGCCACGCGGCGACGACAGCGCCCGCTGTCGCAAGCAGGGACGCTGGCTCGCGGACCGCGGCAAGCAGGAAGTCAGAGAGATCCGCGAAGACGAAATAATTCACGCCAAACTTACGAAAGAACGCCCAACTGAATACGAGCCCGGTCATCGACGCCGTCAAGTACGCGACGGTCAGCAGGAGCGCCGGGTGCCGCTTCAGCAGGGTCACGATACTGGGTGGCAACATCATAGGTCGCGCGCGACCCGGAACCCGACCTCGGAATAACTCCGGCTAATTGGTAGTCGTTCCCGTTTTTGCGAAGTCGGTTGTGGCGTGGAGTAGTGACCGCCGCGCACGACACGCACCGAGCAATCCCCACCCGACCAGACGCTGCCGTCCGCGGGTGCGTCACGGTAATTCGGGTGGAAGCAATCCTGCACCCACTCGGCAATGTTACCCGCGGTGTCGTAGATCCCGAACCGGTTGGGCTCGAAGCTTCCGATTGTCGTCGGTGCACGCGCGGGCCGGTCGGCGTTGCAGTTGAAACAATGCGCGCGTCCCGCTGGCGCCTGGTAGCCCCACCAATACGGGCCGACGCTGCCCGCCCCCGCCATGTACTCCCACTCGGCCTCTGACGGCAATCGATAGCGCTTGCCCGTCTCGCGGCTCAACCAATCGGCATAGGCCGTAGCGTCTTCCCAGCTGACGTTGAACACCGGATGCCGTGCGCGGTCGAGACCGTTGCTGTCCGGCAGTCGCCGCCGCGTCGCGCGTGCAAAGCGATCGTATTCGCCGAAGGTAATCTCATGCGTGGCGATTGCAAATGCAGGCACCGCGACTTCGTGTTGCGGGGTGTCAGCTGGATCCGTCGAGCTGCGCACGCCCATCAAGAAGCGCCCCGCTGGCAACGCAATCATTTCCGGTCCTTGCCCGCCACCGCGCAGGCGGTCATGGAACGGCGGTTCGGTCGGCACGGGTGCCGCATCGGCCCAAGTCTCCGCTTCGGTTTTCACGCCACCCGGCGCGGGTTCAAAGGCCTCTGCAGGTTTTTCCGGTTCCGCCACCGTCGGGTCCGGGGCGGCCAGCGTTTCAAGACGCTCGGCGACACCGAAATGCTCAGCGGCAAACCACCCGCCGACCCCAAGCGCCGCGAGCACGACGAGCGCGATGGGCCACTTTGGGAAGGGTCGACGCTCGCGCGGCTCCGGCGCGGGCTCTCGGTTTGCGTACGGGTCCACGGGTGCCGTGGGTTTTGGTTCGGGTGCGGGTTCCGGTTTGACGACCGGCGGCGGCGCCACTTCGGCCTTCGCGGCGAGGACGTCGCAAACGATGACCGTCGTGTTGTCTTGCCGCGGTTTCGCGGCGTCGGTAACGGCCTGCAACAATGCCGCGACGCATTCTTTCGGGGATGCCGACGCCGCACACGCGGCGAGCTTCGTCGCTTCGTCCAGGGTGTCGAGTCCATCGCTACAAATGATCAGCCGGTCGCCCGCTTGCAAGGCAACGGGCTCCTCAGGGCAATCGACCATGGTGATCGCATCCCCGCTCATTGCACTCATGAGCATGTTGCGACGCAACGCGGGGTCCGGCTCGACGGGCGTCCCCGCGCGCTCCATGGCATCGAGGTACGCGCCGTAGCTATGGTCGGCGTTTTGCTTCAAGAGTTCGCCATCGCGGACGAGGTAGAGGTGGCTGTCGCCGACGCTCACCCAATAGAGCTGGCCGCGCGTAACGGCACCGATGACGACCGTACAGCCCATCCCGGCGAGTGCCGGCGTCTCCTTTACGGTCGCGGCGAGCGAGGCGTTCGCTTTGTCCAACGCGTCGCGCAGGATGTCGGAAGGGGGTTCGTTGCCGTAGCGGGTGCTGAACTGGCGATTGAAGGTATTGGTGACGAGCTGGCTTGCGATATTGCCGGCTGCCGCGCCGCCGACACCATCGGCCATCGCGAGCAACGCCGTCGAATTATTCCCCCCGTCGGGGTCATCGACGAACGTGATGAGGAATGCATCCTCCTGGTAATCGCGTGCCCCGTCGATCTGGTCGCCCGCGATCTCGAGGCTGACCTCGCTCTTTGCCATCCGCCGAATGTTATGCGAGAACCAAGTCGACTGCCAGCGATGGACCCCATGCCCAGGGTTCAGGACGATGTACCGCGAAGCCCTGGGCAAAGTCGATTCCGATGTCACGCAGACGCAGCGCGACCGCTTCATCCTCGACGAACTCGGCGATTGTGGGGATTCCCATCACGCTGCCGACGCGGTGAATCGCCTCGACCATCGCACGATCGACGTGGTCCCCATCGATGTTGCGTACGAATGAGCCGTCGATCTTCAGATAATCGATTTCAAGCGTCTTCAAATAGGCGAACGACGAAACCCCCGAACCGAAGTCGTCGAGCGCGATGGTACAACCCAGCTCTCGGACCGCGCTGATGAATTCTCGCGCTCGAGCGACGTTGCTGATTGCTGCCGTCTCGGTCAGTTCAAAGCAAATGGAACCGGCGGGCACATCGTTGCTGCGGATCTGCTCACGTACGAAATCGGTGAATCGTACATCGCTGAAAGTCGTCCCCGACAAGTTAATCGCCCAACTTCCGAGCGGGACACCCGGGTTCTCGAGGGCTTGCCGGCCGAGGCCTTTACAAACCTGCTCGACGACCCAGCGGTCGACGCGGGGCATCAGGTTGTAGCGTTCGGCGGCTGGAATGAACTCATTAGGTGCAATCAGGTGGCCGTCGTCATCGAGCATGCGCACCAGAATTTCCGCATGCGGGACGTTCACGGCGAGCGGGTCCAACGCCTCAATACGCTGATGGTGAAGCACGAGACGGCTCTCATCAATCGCGCGGGAGATTCGCGAGATCCAGCCCATCTGCGCGTGCCGCGACGACAGCTCGCCGCTGTCCGACGCAAAAACATGCACGCGGTTACGGCCATTCTCTTTCGCCGCCCAACAGGCGCTGTCGGCAGCCGCGAGCACCGCATCCGCGCAATCGGCGACGGTCAGGTCGACGAGACCCGCCGACGCGCCAATCCGGAAGACCTGCCCGCTCCATTCGAACCGCAGGTCCTGGGCCTGCTCGATAAGCCGCTCCCCAACCACGCGCGCTTCTTCGAGCCCACTGCGGCTGAGTACGGCACAGAATTCATCGCCGCCAAGCCGCGCGAGTATTTCGCCGTGCTCGAGTTGGGCCTGCCACAGGCTGGTCAACTGCTGCAGCAAACGGTCGCCCGCGCGATGTCCACAGAGATCGTTCACGACCTTGAACTGGTCAAGGTCGAGGTAAAGGACTTGGCGTGCCGTGGGGGTCCGCGACGCTAAGAGTTCCGCCAGGCGCTGCTCGAGAAATTGCCGGTCCGGCAGACCCGTCAGTGCATCGTGACCCGGGACGGCGCCGCCGTCGGCCGCGACGTCCCGCAGGATGTATACGCGGCCGTGGCTATGCGTCGTCGTGGAAATCAGTACGAGCCGCTCGCCGCCGCCCCGCTGGCGTAATACCCGGAATACCCCATCCGGCAACGGCTGGCCGCGGCGCACCGTGCAATCGTCGTCGCCGGGTTCTTCCATATCGAGCGCTGTATTGAGTGCCCGGCCGACGAGCTGGCCGGCATTGAGGCCGGTCAAGCGTTCGGCGGCTGCGTTGATCTGAACGATCGCATCGTCATGGTCGGTCTGGATGATGGCGTCACG
Organism: uncultured Gammaproteobacteria bacterium; assembly: GCA_964402835.1. Classification (GTDB taxonomy): domain Bacteria; phylum Pseudomonadota; class Gammaproteobacteria; order Natronospirales; family JAIVGZ01; genus JAIVGZ01. The sequence goes on from CAYODZ010000138.1 coordinate 5,243, forward strand.
AATATTGGCAAGTGCCGCATCGGCCGAACGCAACTGGCGCACCAACGCGTGGTAGCCCGGGACTGGGACGGGTTCTGGCGTGGCGCGGCGCTTGGAAAACAGCTTTTCGAGGTCGAGATTAATCATTTGCGGCCACTTTTCATGTGTTCAATCCGTTCGGCGATGACCGCAAGTTCGTCCGGCGTCATTCCTTTCAATGCATGGAGGCCAGCCCGTAGCACCTCGCCCTTGTTGAACAAGATGCCCTCACGCGCGTACACGATCTGCAGCTCGCGGATCAGCCGATGGTCCTTGTCCGGCATCGTGAAGCTATCGCGCACGATGCGGCGCCCCGTAGCGGGCGGTTTCGGCGTGGCTTGGCTGGGTCGGCGTTCCATAAGAGAGGGCAAGTATAGATGGTAGTTTTGTTTTGTCTAGTATCCTTTTTCTTTATAGGTTATTCGATATATACGATAGGGCATCGGAGAACTAAGTCTAGATAAGACCCCTACCCCATTGTTTTATGAGGATTTACTTAGGTTTTTTTGTTGAGCCAGGCCGAGAATTCCGGTCCGAGCTCGGGATGCGTACGCCCGTATTCAACGGTCGCCTGGAGGTAGCCGAGTTTGCTGCCGCAATCGAAGCGCTCGCCCTGATAGCGAAATGCGGTGACGGGCTCTTCGTCGAGTAAGTCGGCGATCGCATCGGTGAGCTGGATCTCGCCGCCGGCGCCACGCCCGGTCTTTTCGAGTTTATCGAAGATACGCGCTGTCAGAATGTACCGACCGACGACCGCGAGTGTCGACGGTGCATCCTCGGGTGCGGGCTTCTCAACCAACGCGGTTATTCGGTCGCCGTCGGTTGCGGCGATGCCATAGCGGCGGGTCTCCGAACGCGGCACGTCCTGTACGGCGAGCACACTTGCACCCGTCTGCTCGTAGCGACCACGCATTTGGCTGACGCACCCCGGCGTTGCGCGGATCAAATCGTCGGCCAGTATTACGAAGAACGGCTCGTCTCCCACCACCGGCCGCGCGCAGAGGACCGCGTGCCCGAGGCCGAGGGCCTGGGCTTGCCGCACGTACGCACACGACACGTGGGCTGGAAGCACGTCTCGCGCGATTTGCAGCAGCGCGTCTTTTTCGCCCGCCGCGAGCTCCGCCTCGAGTTCGTACGCGCGGTCGAAGTGGTCGGGAATCGCCCGCTTGTTCCGGCCGGTCACGAAAATCAGCAAGTCAGCGCCCGCTTCGATCGCTTCCTCGGCCGCGTACTGAATCAACGGCTTGTCGACGATCGGCAGCATTTCCTTCGGGCTCGCCTTCGTCGCGGGCAGGAATCGGGTGCCGAGGCCGGCAACCGGGAACACGGCCTTGCGTATGGGTTTTGGCATGCGGGAAGTTATACTCAACTAATGCGACCGGAACAACTCACGCTCCAAGCCCGCACAGAACGCAGTCTCCGGGCCTTGGTCGTTCTCAGTCATCGCTGGCCGACCTATGAGTCCGACCCGGCGCAAGCGACGCGAGCGATCATTCAGGCCGCCGCCGTCGCAATCGGCGTGGAACGCGCGAGCCTTTGGCGCTTGAACGATGACGGCAGCGCGCTGACCTGCCAGGATCTTTACGAAGCGAGCCCTCATCGACATTCGCGTGGCTTCAAGCACACGGAAGCGGAGTGCCCGGCGTATTTCGCAGCGCTGCAATCTGAGGCGTGGATTGTCGCAGCGGATGCGCAGCAAGATCCCAGAACCAAATGCTTCGCCGGCGGTTATCTTGCGCCGCACGGTATCGGCGCCATTTTGGATATGCCGATTCGTGCAGCGGGTGCGGTGGTTGGGCTGCTGCGACACGAGCACGTCGGCGGGCCCCGGATGTTTCAAACCGACGAACAGCTGACCGCGAGCTTCCTCGCGACGTTTGCGTCGCTCGGTCAGGAATTCCAAATCCGTGCAGAGACTGAATCGCGATACGAGCGGGCCGCCTCGGTGCTCGATGCGAGCCTCGACGCCACGGGTGCGGCAGTCTTGGTGGTCGACCAGCGCGGTTCGGTGGTCCACTACAACCGCCGCATGCTCGACTTATGGGCGATGAACGAGGAACTGATGGGACCCGACGGAGATGGCGGTCGCCGGATCGAGCATCTCGCGGCCCAGACGACGGACCCCGCGCGATTCATCGCGCGCTACCGCCGGATTTCGGCAGACAGCAGTGAGAGCAGTAGCGACATTGTCGAGCTCAGCGATGGCCGCTCGTTCGTACGGACCAGCGCGCCACAATGGTTCGACGGCGAGGTCGTGGGCCGCGCGTGGAGTTTTCGGGAAATCGACCGCGACTAACGACGGTCGGTGACGTCCGCGTTCATCGAACCCCAGTAGACGGCCAGCCGCGCGACGGCATCGGCGAATTCGGCAAAATCCACGGGCTTCCGGATATAACTGTTGGCGCCGGCCGCATAGGCGCGCTCCATATCCTCCTGCTCGCCGGAGGAAGTGAGCATCACCACCGGGATATGTTTGGTGCGATCGTCGCCGCGCAGCCGCTTCAACAGATCAACACCGTCGAGTTTCGGCAACTTCAGGTCGAGGAGTATCGCGATCGGTAACACCGCTGGACGTTCTTTGTACTCGCCCTCGCAGAAAATGAAGTCGAGTGCCTCCTGGCCGTCGCGGCAGATTGCAATTTCGTTCGCGACGTCGGCTTTGCGGAGCGCACGCATCGTGAGCTCCTCGTCGTCCGGGTCATCCTCTACCAGCAAAATCAGCTTATCGGCCATCCGCGCTCTCCAAGCGTGAAATAAAACGCGGCCCCTGCGCCCGGCGCCGCCTCTGCCCAAATCCGGCCGCCATGTCGATGCACGATACGCTGGACCGTGGCGAGCCCGATGCCGGTCCCCGGGAACTCATCGTTCGCATGCAACCGCGAGAACGCGGCAAACAGCTTGTCGGCAAAGGCCATGTCGAACCCGGCACCATTGTCTCGTACAAAATACACCGTCTCGTCCTCCACGCCCACCGTCCCGACCTCGATCAAGGCGCTGGCGGTGTCACCCGTGAACTTCCAGGCGTTCTCGAGCAAATTTTCGAGCACGGCCCGCAAGAGCTTCGGGTCACCGCGGGCGACGAGTTCCGGTTCGATCCGGATTTCGACCGTGCGACCGGAGTCTCGCTGCTTCAGTTCCTCGATAATTTCATCAGCGATATTACCGAGATCGACCACTTGGACGGCGAGCGGCCGTCGCGATACGTGAGCGAGGTTCAATAGCCCGTCGATGCGCTGGGCCATACGGCGCGTTGCCGCACGGATTCGCTCGAACAGACGCTGCGCCTCTGGCGGCAGGTCGGGAACCTCCTCCTGCAACGCCTCACTGAAACCCACAATCGCGCGCAAAGGGCTACGCAGGTCGTGAGACACCGAGTAGCTGAACGATTCGAGTTCTCGGTTACTTTGCTCGAGTTCAGCGGTGCGCTGGAGAATCCGCTCCTCCAGTTCATCGTTGAGTTGGATAATTTCTGCGCGTCGGGCTTCGATCTCGTCGAGCATCGAGTTGAATGCATCGGTGAGCGCACCGACCTCGTCATCCGAGGTTTTGGGTGCGCGCAGCGATACGTCGTCTTTCGTCACCACTTCTCGTGCGATCGCGGCAATCGAGAGAATCGGTCGCGTGATGATCGCTTGTAATTGCAATGACATCAGCGCCGCGACGAGCAAGGCGGCGATAAGCACCAGCGATGCGATCGAAAGATAGTCGGTCACGCGTTGCCAGAACCGGTAATCGGCGCGGATGTAGGCCGTACCCAGAATTTCGTTGTTCTCGACGACGCGCTTGAATGAGACAAGCTGGTCGCCCTCCACATAAACGCCCTCTTCGCCCGGCAGTACGGGAAACTGGCGGGCAGTACCGCCGCGGCTATAGGTCGCGAACACGGCGCCCCGGGCGTTGTAGATGGCCGCTGCGCTGATTCGTTCTCGGTGGTGGAGGACTCGGAGGTTCTCACGCGCAGCCGTTGGGTCGTCGAAACTGAGCGCCGCACTCGATGAACTCGCCAGAAGGTCGGTCTGCGTTTCGATATCGCGCTTGACGGTATTTCCGTAATTGCGAAGGTCGTACACCACCATTGCGAGGACCGCGAAGAGCAACGCGCTGATGGTGGTCATCGCCATCACCGCGAGAAGTTTGCGGCGTATCGAAATCGACCGGAATTGCACTCGCCTAGCCGGCCTTCGCGACTCGGCGCGCAATCGAGAGGACGCGCGAGCTGATCTTGAGCCCTTGCGCGACTGCACTGTCAGGGGCGACGTCGAAGCGAACGCGATCCGACTCGACGACAAGGTCGATCATACTGCCCTGCGACACACCGTCCTCGATTTCCGACACGACGAGTACGGGTGATCCGACGACGGCGGTGACCAAGCTACCGAGCGCGCGTCGTGCATCGCTGCCGATGAACAGCACGTGCGCCTGACCGACATCCTCACCGCGTTCGATTCGGCGAACGACGACCACCCGTCCGTTCATCGTTCGCTCTGCGGTCAGTGTTTCTAGATGCGTCGCGACGGCATCGGCGCCCGCGATTGCCATCACGAAGGGACCAGCGTCGTCCGGGAACGCCTCGGGCGGCCATTCAACGAAACTACCGAAACGGTACAAGAACGCAGCCTTGACCTCGTCCTCGCCGGCCGTGAGCGGCTGAGCTGCGACGCCCGTGGACGCGAGTAACAGCGCCCCAGCGACAAACAGCGGCAGGATTCGCGTCAGAAGCGCCAAATGAGCGTCCCTGTCACAGTGGGCTCGAGCTCGTAACCGCCGAACTCAATGTGGTCGCCGCCGAGATTACTCGCCGTTAACCCAAGCTCGAAGCGATCGACGGGCGTCCAGCGGATACTGAGGTCGCCCGTGTCATACCCTGGCGAGCCGGCATCCGGCAATGCGTCCACGTGCCGCCAGCCCGCGTAGAGCGACAGACTGCGCCCGACGTCCGCGAACACCCGCAGCGCGTACTGATTGCGCGGACTGTTGCCGGCAACATCAGGGCCGCCAGTGTCGAATCCTGGGCGATTCTGCAAGTCGAGGTCGATGTGGGTGAAGTGGAACTGCACGCGCCAAGTCGGCGTCGGACTCCAGTTCGCGGCGAGTGTCCCGCCGTTCCCGCTACCCTCCATTCCGTTAGCAAGCGTCGCGGGGATGATCAGGTACGGCGACAGCGGCTGGTCGGTGACGACAATCGGGTCGGTCGCCGCCGTGACAATCAGGTTGTCGTAATCGTGGTGGAACAGTGACGCATCGAGGGTCCAATTCGCGCCGACGCGGAATCGATAGCCCGCTTCGTACGCGATGAGGTCTTCCCCAGCGATGCGTCGGTCGCCTTGGACCTGCACGTAAAACGGGAACGGCGCATCTGGCACAGGAACCGGCGCGGTGAGGGTCAGATCTGTCTCAAGGCGCGCTGGCACGCGAACCGATTTCGAAACGGCAAACCACGCCATCGAGTCCGGGCCTTGGTGCCACGCGAGCCGCGCCTGCGGCTGCCATTCGAATCCCGTGTAGTCGTTGTGTTCAAGCTTCGTACCGACGGTGAGGAACAACGACTCAGGTGCAAGCGTGATGGTGTCCTGCGCGTAGACATTCAACGTCAACGATGACCGGCTCATCGGGTCGAATGCAGCGAACGAGGTGTTTTCGATGTCGTCGCGGCTGAGCCGTGCACCCGCGCCCCATTGAATCAGGTGGCGACCGCGTGGCACCTCCGCACCTTGCAGGTCGAGGTCGAAGGTATTGCGGCGCTCCTCGAACGTACCCGGGATATCACGGCGCGTATGGTCGTAGAACGCGCGCACGCGAAGATTGGCGCCGTCACCGCGGTCGAGCGTCCAGCGATATAGGAGGTTGTGACCACCGAGTTCGATAGCGCCGGGTGCCTCGCCAGGTATTTCGCCAAGCGCAAATTCGTCGTCACGAAAAACGCCTTGTGTACTCCCGCGATAAATGTCGCCTTGGAAGGTATGGCGCGACGTGTCACCGTTTGCGTCCAGCCGAAAGCCAGCCTGTCCGTGCTCGCGCGCGTCGCGCTCGAAATAGCGCACGTAAATACGCGATGCGGCGTTCTCGCCGAGTTGGGCGCCGTAGCGCAGCGCCGCGACGTTCCATGGGTCGTCACCCGACAGCATCGCGAGCCCGCCGGTTGTTTCGGTCGAAGAACGCGTGATGATATTGATGACGCCATTGACGGCGTTCGCGCCCCACATCGTGCCGCCGGGCCCGTTGACGACTTCGATTCGGTCGATGTCCTCAATCATCACGTTCTGCACGTCCCAGAACACGCCCGCGTACAGGGGTGAGTAGACGGCGCGACCATCGATTAAGACGAGGAGTTTGTTCGACAAATCGTTATTGAAACCACGAATCGAGATCGACCATGAATCGTGCCCATCGCGCGCGACCTCAACGCCAGGCGCGAGTCTTAGTGCTTCCGGGATGCTGCGCACGCCCGCCCGCCGGATGTCGGACGCAGTAATCACGTGAATCGACGCCGGGATATTGAATAGGGGCTCGAAACGTTTACTCGGTGTGACCACCTGGATTTGCGTCAGCTGCTCTAGCGACAAATCGCCAAGGTCATCCACCGCCAGGCTGGCGACAACGGAAGCGGCGACCGCCGCACCAAGCACTGTGACACTCATAATCGCCACCTCAAAATCAATGATGCGCTGCGTTCAACCTCGTGGCGCGTGCCTTCGGCCCCGAATTCGGCGTGCGAGTTGTTCAATAGGTTACGACCAACTAATGCGACTTCCAGCGACCCGGATGGGCGCCACGCGAGCCTGAAGTCGAGTTCGGTGTAGGCAGGCACCGGCTCGACGGTCAGCTCATCAACGCCGTACAAATGAAAATCGAGTTCGACATCGCCTGCCAGGTCGTGTCGGCTGCGCACCATCCACTGATAATCGGGGTCGTTGTGCAACGTCGGATTGTTGACCCCGACCGAGTCTTCACTCGTACCCGCCCGGAACGCCAAGTCCTTGCCGAGCGTCGTGAAGCCGCCACTCAGTCGCCAGCCTGGGGTGAGCTGCCAGTTCGCCCAACCCTCGATGCCGGTACTCGTACCCTCGATGTTGTTCACGAGCATGATCGGCACCGGGAGCCCGGTGCCGCTGCGAAGCCGGCTCCAATCGTGATGAAACGCGGTGAGCGAATAGCTGAACCGCTCCGACGGCTGTCCACGTAGGCCGACGTCCAGCACGTTCGCCACTTCGGATTCAAAATCGGGTCCGCCGGCGACGATATGCGGCGGGTCCTCCGGGAAAAAGATGTCTCGGTCATAGCGCGACGGCGCGCGGACGGCGCGCGACACGGACGCCCACAGCGTATGTGACGGCGCGAAGCGCCAGGCGACGCGCGCGTTCGGCAGCACCTCGAGATGCGTGTATGGGTTGTGCTCAAGCTTCGCGCCGAGCGTGAACTGCACCGCGTCGCCAACTTGGATTTCGTCCTGCACGAAGATATCGCCCCACTCGAGCCTGCGGCGCGGCGGCTGAAACGAACTGAAAAAGCCCGGCGTGACGTCGTCACGGGAACGGCGATAACCGACACCCCAAACCCAATGATGATCGCCGCGGTGCAGGTCGTGCTCGAAATCGAAGTCGATGACGTCAACCTTCGGCTGGAAGATCACGAATTCCTCGCGCTCGAACCGGTCCCAATAGATCTGGACGGTCGCGGTCGAATCACGCGTCGCCTGGTGCCGCAACCGCCACAGCAGATTGTTGCCGCCCACCGTATGTCGCGGAATCACGAACGGTCCGGCCACGCCGCGGTCCGCCGATTCGCCGCGGAACCAGTCGCCTTGCAGCGTATAGAGGTTCTTGCCGGTCTCCCAGTTCGAGCGAAAACCGACCTGGGCACGGCGCCATTCGTCCGTCAACGATCCCGCCCCGGGCACGCTCGCGTCCCATTCGCGGAACTGGGCGTACGCGCGAGCCGTCGCACCGCCGTAGCGGACGGCGGCGCCTTGCTCGGTTGCGCCGGCATCTGCGCGCAGCAACAGGCCGTTGGTGTCCGCGACGTCCTTGGTGATGATATTGATGACGCCGTTGACCGCATTTGCGCCCCACAGCGTCGCGCCCGGTCCGCTGATAACCTCGATGCGATCGATGTCCTCCATCAACGTGTCCTGCATCTCCCAGAACACGCCCGAGTACACCGGCGTGTACACCGTCCGGCCATCGATCAAAACAAGCAGCTTATTGCCGACGGCATTGTTGAAACCGCGCGCGGAAATCGCGTACTCGACATTGCTCCCGCGCGCGACCTGCAGGTTCGGTGCGAGCCGGAGCGCCTCGGGGATGGTCGTGACACCCATGCGCCGGATTTCGTCCGAGGTGATCACGTACACCGATGCGGCGGCGTCCGCGACGCTGGTCGGGCGTTTGGCGACCGATGTGACTTGGATATTGGCGAGCTGCTCGAGGCTCAGGTCCCCAAGGTCGTCCACGGCTGCCAGCTGATGGGCGGCAGCAATCGAGTTGACGAGTCCGAGGACGAGCCCGGCGGCGAGGAGTCTCATTGACTCAAGCCTAGCAAAAAAGAGGGCCGTGAGGACCACGGCCCGAGCGCATTCAAGTGATTAAATCTACCGCTCGGCGACGGTCTCCGCCGCGCCGATGGTCATCTTCGGCCGGTTCCGCTCCACCGTCGCCGCGCCGATGCCCTTCACATAGCGGAGTTCGTCCACATCCGTGAACGGTCCGAACTTTTCGCGGTGCGCGACAATCGCTTCGGCCTTGGCCGCTCCGACGCCGTCGAGCACACGGGCGAGTTCGGCCGCATCGGCCGTATTGATGTCGACGACGTCGTCTGCCGCGAAGGCCGGCGCCGAGAAGACCAGGGCGAGGAACAACAGGATTACTGAGAGCTTTGCCATCGACCACCTCCTTGTGGGTCTGGGTACGACACAAGGATAGCCCGCGGAAACGGCGCGAAACCATCGATTTAGCGGCGGGCTGTCCCTTCGGGCAGTGCACTGGCGCTTGGGCTGTACGGAATTTCCACGTTCGGTCGGATGGTGCTCCATCGGCGGCAACTCGGGCATTGCCAGAACAGCGCGTTCGCAGTTAGCCCGCATTCACCGCACAGGAAGCGCGGGTGGTCTTCGAGCAGAACCCGAACCAGTTGCCGCGCTTCGTCCATCTCAAGTTCCGGGTCAAGGGAGCGTTGTTCGACCAGCTTGTCCAACAAGCGTGCGAGTCCTTGCCCGCGCGTTTCTAGGTAGCGCGCGACAAACGCGAGGATCTCGCGGCTGTGCAACCCGGGCTGCTGGAATGCTGCGAACGCGACATACGGCACGGTCGCCGGCTTGTCGGCGCGCAGCCGCTGTAGAAACGCATCGAACCGATCCGCATCACCGAGACGCCGGTAGCAGTGCGCGATTGCCGAGAGCACCTCACCCGCGAATGCCGGGTCGTTGTCGACGACCTGCTGGTACGCCTTCAGGGCCGCCTTCGTGTCCCCATCTGCATCGAGGAGCTCAGCTTTCAGGATGCCGGGCCGGGCGCTGCCCGGGTCAGCCGCGAGCGCTTTTTGGAC
>CAYODZ010000139.1:0-1510 GCA_964402835.1 uncultured Gammaproteobacteria bacterium
CAAGCGGCTGAATGACCAGTTAACTCTGGCCTTCCCGACAGAGGAGAGGGGTGAAGCCCTCAGGGCTGACGTGGAAGTGTCGAATCGCTTGCGGCGAACCGCGCAGTCGAAATTCCGGGGAGAGGTAACCAGGTGAGAACAGTCTGCCCTGGTGGCCAATCGCTTAACCCACCGAACCGCCGTATACGGATCCGTATGTACGGTGGTGTGACAGGGAAAGCGGGTGACCGCCTACCTATGTCGATTGTTGGCCGTGGCATGGCCCTCCGGGTGCCCTGCGCGGTTCACCGGCACCGGCGGCGGGCACACTCGCGGAGCTTGTCCCGAGATTCTATGGTTTATGTCAAGCATTTTGTAATCCGTTCTGGATGAAAGGTTGTGCGGTAATGATGAATGGACCACGCCGCTCGAGCAATTTTGCGAGCAATGATCACCAACGAGGCGGTCGTGCTCCAGCCTTGAGTGCGATAATATTCGGAGATCGGTTTCCAGACGGGGGTTTGGATGGCCGACATCGCGGCGTTCAACAGCAAGCGGCGCAACTCGGCGGGGCCGCGTTTGGACAAGCGTCGGCGACCGGCTTTGTGCCCCGAATCATTCGCTCGAGGATCCAAGCCGGTGAAGGCGACGAACGCATCCGCCTTGGGGAACGGCACGCGCTCCAACGTATTGGTCAAGCTGATGCCCACCAAGGGACCAACGCCCACAAGGGTTTCCACCCGGTGTTGCGCCTCCTGGTGTTGGGGCGAACTAGCCGCCATGACAGCCATGGTCGCATCAATCTTGGCGAGCAAGGCATCCACTTTGCCCATCACGGCCTTGAGTTCGGTGGCAAAGCCACTCAGATGGCGCATCGTCTGCTTGAGCGTGCCTTTGAGGCGGACGATTGTGGCGCGCCGACGAATCAGCCGATCCAGTTTCCGTTGAGTGGCGGTAGGGGGCGTGTAGGGCCGTAAGCGCCTATGCTCTTGGGCAATGAGCCTGGCGATCAACTCCGCATCCACCCGGTCGGTTTTGGCCCGAGTGCCCATGGCCGTGGCATAGTGCCGAGTGTCCAAGGGATTGAGGAGGAAGACGGTATGGCCGTGGGCCTGCGCCAGGTCCGCCAATAATTCGTGATAGGCGCCGGTGGATTCTAAGCCGATGCGGCTACCGGCGGGGAGCGATTTGAGCCAAGCCCGCAAGGGGGGCGCTGATTGGGAACACTCTGGACCGGAAAGCTGTGCTCGGCGCACGCCACCACGACGGCGTCTTTAGCCACATCCACGCCCACGTTCAAAAAAGTTTGCATGATGAAAGCCTCCAAAAAGTATATGAATGACGCTGGGGTGGCACACACCGACGTAAGCTTGCGGGTAAATCGGCGGTCAGCATCCCTGCCGCGAGATTCCTCATCGACGTTTGTGGTGTGGGTGGGAGAGTTCTCAGGAAGTCTGTCCGCCGTGCGGCAGATGCTAGCCGATGTCCCTCCACCCCGGCTCCTCGTAGCTTCTCAAGAATGAGCTGTAAA
>CAYODZ010000140.1:0-4370 GCA_964402835.1 uncultured Gammaproteobacteria bacterium
GCCCAGTCCTGCGCCTCGGTGCCGCCGGAGCCGGCCTGAATGTCGACGAAGGCGTTGGTGGGGTCCTGCTCGCCGGAGAACATGCGCTGGAACTCGAGCTTCGCGATGCCTGCCTCGACGCGGTCGACGTCGCGAGACACCTCGTTGACCGACGCTTCGTCGCCCTCGTCGGCCGCCATGGCGAGCAAATCCGCTGCGTCATCGAGCGATTGGCCGACGTCGCTCAGCGTTTTGACGATCTGTTCGAGGCGCGCGCGCTCGCGGCCGAGCTCTTGCGCGCGCTCGGGGTCATTCCAGACATCGGGGACTTCGAGCTCTCGCTCGACTTCGGTCAGCCGTTCGGCTTTGCCTGCATAGTCAAAGATACCCCCGGAGTGATTCCGAGCGGGCGCGCAGGTCTTCGATTTTGTTCGTGATGGGGTTGGTCTCAATCATCCGGCTATTTTATCCACTTCAGGGAATACAGGTCGAGGCGACGGTCCTGGAAGTTGCGGACCGAGCCCTGAGTACGCAGCTCCTTGAGCTTGTCCATGTCGAGGTCGCAAATCAGGGTCGTCTCGGTGTTCGGCGTCGCCTCGGCCTGGATCGCATCATGTGGGAACGAGAAATCCGACGGCGTGAACACGGCCGCCTGTCCGTACTGGATGTCCATGTTCTCGACGCGCGGCAAGTTGCCGACGCTGCCCGCGATGATGACGTAGCACTCGTTCTCGATGGCGCGCGCGGCCGCACAGCGCTGCACGCGTAAGAAAGAATTGCGCGTGTCGGTCCAATACGGCACGAACAAGAGCCGCATTCCGCGCTCGGCCATGAGGCGCGGTAGCTCCGGGAATTCGACGTCGTAACAAATCAGGATGCCGATTTTTCCCGCGTCCGTCTGGAACACCTTCAATTCTTCGCCGCCGGTCATGCCCCAGTAAGTTGCTTCGTCCGGGGTCACATGCAGCTTGTATTGCACGTCCCAGGTGCCGTCGCGACGCGCGAGGTACGCCGCGTTTCGCAGCACGCCGTCCTCATAGCTGGGCAGCGAGCCACCGATGATGTTGATGTTGTAGGCAAGCGCGAGCCGCACGAGTTCCTCGCGCAACTCTTTCGTGAACGCCGCGAGCGCGCGGATTGCGTCTGGCGGATCAAGATGGTTGAACTGCGCCATCAGCGGCGCGTTCCAATACTCAGGCAACAACACGAAGTCGGACTTATACCCCGACACCGCGTCTATGAAGAACTCGAGCTGCTGCTTGGTCTCGTCGATCCCGGTCGCCGTCCTCATCTGCCACTGCACCGCGCCCACGCGTAGAACGGATTTGCGTCCGCCCACGAGCTTGATCTTCGGCTCGTAATAGATGTTCACCCATTCGAGCAGCGTCGCGTAGGCGCGCGATGCGCGATCACCCGGGAGGTAGTCGTCGAGCACGCGCCGGACGTGGAATTCGTTGTTGATCTGGAACGTCAGGATCGGATCGTGCAGCTCGCGCTTCTTAACGAGTTCGATATACCGGGCGGGCGGCATCTCGTCCGCGTGGTCGCGATAGCCTGGGATGCGGCCACCGGCAACAATCGCGCGCAGGTTTAGGTTCTCGCAGAGTTCCTTGCGCGCGTCGTAGAGGCGGCGCCCCAGCCGCATCCCGCGATAGTCCGGATCGACGAACACATCGGCGCCGTAGAGCGTGTCGCCATCGGGGTCATGGGTCGTGAGCCACGCGTTACCGGTGATTTCGGCGTAGGTATGGTTATCGCCGTAACGCGCGTAATCGACAATCAAACTCGCCGCGCACGCGACGACCTTGCCCTTGTCCTCGATACAAATCTGGCCTTCCGGGAACCGCGCAAGCTGCGATTGGAACTGCTCGTACTTCCACGCGCCCATGGTCGGGTATACCCGATTCATCAACGCGGCGATTTGCTCGAAATCCTCGAGTCGGGTGTTGCGAAGCTTGAGCTTGTGGCTTTCCATCCGGTCAATGCTACCGGATGCAGGCTAGTTCTGCCGGACGTCTCCGCCCGGACGCGACACGTCCTTCACAAGCTCCGCCGTGTGTCGTGAGCTTGCATGTCGTGCGACGTCCGCCTGCGCGACGATGCCACAGCAACGCCCTTGCGCGTCCACGACGGGCATGCGGCGAAGCTGGTGTTCTTCCATTTTCTCGCGGCATTCGCTGACGCCTGAGTCCTCGCTGACCCACTGGACGTCGCGCGTCATCACCTCGCCAGCGGCGGTGGTCGCGTCGAGTCCGGCCGCCACGCCCCGGCAGGCGATGTCGCGGTCGGTGATGACGCCAATCAGCTTCCGCGTCTCGAGGTCATCGACGATCGGTATCTCACCGCAGTCGTTGTCTTTCATCAGCTGCGCAACGTCTCGCAGACTCGTATCGCTGGTACAGCAGGCCGGATCGGCCGTCATGATGTCCGTGACTTTCACTCTCACCACCTCCGCGGGCATGCGTTCATCGTTGCCCGCAGTGTGCGGTGGGTGGCCCTGATTGGTCTGTGCGGGTACCAACCTTCAGGCGGGCTCCAGGTGCTCCACGATCAGCTGTACCCGCCGGTTGCCACGCCATTCATTCACGTCGAGCCGGTAGACGAGCCGCGACCGACGACCGGCCACGCCGGCGTCCGCCGGGGTGTTGAACGCGATTGCATCGAATCGGCGACGGACGCCAGGCGGCTGCACCGACAGCTTCAGGTGCCGCTCGCCGACGGTGCGGCATTCCAAAAGCTCGAAGACGCCGTCGAACAGCGGCTCAGGGAAGCCCTGCCCCCACGGGCCGCCGTCGCGCAGCGCGTCGGCGAGCTCGAGGCACAACTCATCGGGGCTGAGCTCCCCATCCGTCACCAGCACTTGCTCGAGCGCCGCACCATCAAGCCGTTCGCGCGCGACCTGGTCGAACGCGGCCGCGAACGCGGGGTAGTCCGACTCCGCAATCGACACACCCGCGGCCATCGCGTGCCCGCCGAATTTCTTCAGCACGTCCGGGTGACGCGCCGCGACGGTGTCGAGCGCGTCACGGATATGGAAGCCTGGGATTGAGCGCGCCGAACCCTTCAGCTCCCCAGGACCGCTGCGAGCGAACGCGACGACTGGCCGGTGCAACTGCTCCTTAACGCGCGCAGCCACGATGCCAATGACGCCCTGGTGCCAAGCGGGCTCGTACAGACACACCCCAATCGGTGCTGATTTCGCGTCGACGCGCGTCCGCTCGAGGATACGATTCGCCGCGTCATGCATTTCGCGTTCGATGTCGCGACGCTCAAGGTTCAGTGCGTCGAGGCGTGCCGCGAGTCGGTCCGCTTCCGCGTCATCATCCGTGAGCAGGCACGCGATGCCGAGCGACATGTCTTCGAGTCGACCTGCCGCGTTCAGACGCGGCGCGACGGCGAACGCGAAGTCCGCTGCACACGCACGGGCCGGGTCGCGCCCCGCGACGCGCAGCAACGCGGTGATACCGGGCCGGGTGCGCCCGGCGCGGATGCGCTTCAGTCCCTGCGCGACAAGAATCCGATTGTTGCGGTCAAGCGGCACGACGTCGGCCACGGTGCCTAATGCAACGAGATCGAGCCAGTCCGCAAGGCGCGGCGCAGTGTGACCCCGCTGGTCGAGCTCGCGCCGCAGCGCAAGCATCAAATAGAACACGACGCCAACACCCGCGAGTGCTTTGCTCGGGAACGCATCGTCGTTTAGGTTGGGGTTCACGATGGCCGCAGCGTCCGGAAGCGTCGCGCCCGGCAAGTGGTGGTCGGTGACAATGACGCGCATACCGCGCGCGTTCGCGGCCGCGACCCCGGCGTGGCTCGATACACCGTTGTCCACGGTAATCAACAACTCAGGGTCAAAGCGCTCCGCGGCGAGCTCGACAATCTCGGGCGTCAGTCCATAGCCATAGTCGAATCGGTTCGGCACGAGAAAATCGACGTGCGTTGCGCCGCACGCGCGCAGCACACCGACCGCAAGCGCAGCGCTCGTTGCGCCATCCGCATCGAAATCGCCGACGATGAGAATGCGTTGGTCGGCAATGACGGCATCCGCGAGCATCGCCGCGGCGCGTTCGATACTGCCGAGCGCTTGCCAGTGTTCGAGGCGCTCAAGCGCATCGTCGAGCGTGTCGTCATCGAGGACGCCGCGTGCGCGGTACACCCGCGCGACGACGGGATGTACGCGCGTCGGTGCATCGCCCGGTGGGCACGGCCGCCGCTCAATGCGCCGCGTCAAGGAAGGCTCCTCGGCGCCACACGCGCCAGCGCATGCCGCGACGAAGCGTATGCGTTGTGTGCCCGTCGTAAACGACGAGCGATTCGAGCGTACCCGCATCCAGCGCAGCGACAGCCGGCGCAAGCCAGTCTCGCGACAGCGACTGCAGCGCGTCGACCCACGC
>CAYODZ010000141.1:0-22079 GCA_964402835.1 uncultured Gammaproteobacteria bacterium
GGTCGATGCGGCGCCGCAGGCGCCCGGCCGAACCGAGTCACGGGCCATCGAGCCCGCCGCCGCCGACCCGGTCGTCGCGGCGCCGGCGGCGGTTCCGCTACCGAAAACGCAAACTACAGGAAACGAATCCATGGGCAGCAAGCAACGGTTGCCGGAGCTTACGAAGCGGGTCCGGCAAGTATTCGCGGACACGTCAGGCCTCGAGCCAGAGCAGGTCGACACCTCCGCGCCCTTCGTCGAGCAGGGCTTTGACTCGCTGTTCCTCACGCAGGCGGCCGCGGCGATCAAGAAGGCGTTCCAGGTGAAGGTGACGTTTCGCGAGCTGATGGAGGCCTACCCGGACATCGACACGCTGGCCCGGCATCTGGACGAGACACTGCCGCCGGAACCGGTGGACGCCGCCCGGCCGGAACCCACGGCGGTGCCGTTGCCGTCGACGCCCGCGCCGGTACCCAGCGAAATGCCGCAGATCCCTGCGGGAGGTGATATGACCAGCAGCGACATCTCTTCATCCGCCACCGAGCGATTGCTCAGGCGGCAACTCGACATCATGCAGCAGCAACTGAGCTTGCTGGCCGGCGGCGCCCGGATTGTCGATGTGACGCAGACGGGCGACCGGTCGGTGCCGGCCCCGGTAACGGACGCGGTCCCGAAACCACCCGCAGCCAGCAACCTGGCAAGCGGCGGGGAAAAGGAACAGGCGCAAGCGGGCAATACGATGGCGGCTGCACCGCGCGCGGGCACGCGGATCAGCAAGCAGCCGGACTCGATGACCGCCGCACAGTCCGCCAATCTGCAGGATTTCATACGGCGGTACAGCGCCAGGACGAAGGGATCGAAAGCGTTCGCCGAGGCCCATCGCCCGCATTTCGCGGACCCGCGGACCGCCTCCGGCTTCCGGCCCGCCTTCAAGGAGCTCGTCTACCAGATTGTGATCGCGAAATCGAAGGGCTCGCGAATCTGGGACCTCGACGGCAACGAATACATCGATCTGCTGAACGGCTTCGGGTCGAACATGCTCGGGCACCTGCCGGAATACGTCCGCGAGGCCCTGCACGAACAGACGGACCTGGGCCTCGAGATCGGACCGCAGACGGCCCTGGCGGGCGAAGTCGCCGAGCTGTTCTGCGAGCTCTCCGGCATGGAGCGCATGGCGTTCGCCAATACCGGCTCCGAGGCGGTGGCCGGCGCCGTCCGCGTTGCAAGAACGGTGACCGGGCGCAGCCTGATCGTGACCTTCGACGGGGACTACCACGGCATATTCGACGAAGTACTGGTCAGGGGCAGCCAGAGCCTGAAGACCCTGCCATCGTCGCCCGGCGTGAACCCGGAAGCGGTTCACAACATGCTGGTGCTGCCGTTCAACGACGAGAGGGCGCTCGACGCCATCCGGGAACGGGCCGACGACGTTGCAGGCATCCTGGTGGAGTGCGTCCAGGGCGGCCATCCGGGCGTGCATCCCGAGTCGTGGCTCAGGAAGCTTCGCCAACTCGCCACTGACATCGACGCGGCACTGATCTGCGACGAAGTGATCACCGGTTTTCGCATCCACCCCGCCGGCGCCCAGGGCTACTTCGGGATCGACGCCGACCTCGCCACTTACGGCAAGGTCGTCGGCGGCGGCCTGCCGATCGGTGTGATCGCCGGCAAGTCCCGGTTCATGGATGCGCTCGACGGCGGCCAGTGGCGGTTCGGCGACAGTTCGATTCCCGAAGCCGGCGTGACCTACTTCGCCGGAACCTTCGTCCGTCATCCGTTGACGATGGCCGCAGCGCGAGCGGCGCTGCGTTACATGAAGGACCAGGGGCCGTCGCTGCAGGAAAACCTCAATTGCCTCGCCGACCAGTTCGTGGCCGATATGAACGCGTACTTCAAAGAAGTCAACGCGCCATGGGAATTCGAGAACTTCGGCTCGCTGATGAACCTGAAGACGAGCTGGGATTCGCCGTTTCAGGAGTTGCTCTATTACCTCCTGCGCGAACGGGGGATCCACATCTGGAACGGCCGCCCATGCTTCCTGACGACGTCGCATACGAAGGAAGACCTGGGAGAGGTCCGGGAGGCGTTCCGGTACGCGTTGGAGTCGCTTGCCGACATGGGCTTCCTGGAAGGTCTCGCATCGCGCAAGACGGCTAGGAACGTCGTCTCGAAAGCCGGCACCGCCGCAATCAGCCTGCAGCCGCCGGTCGAAGGTGCGCGGCTGGGCCGCGACCAGGACGGCAACCCCGGCTGGTTCATCGCCGACCCGGAGCGGCCGGGCAAATATCTGCAGTTAGGAGTTGAGACGACGTGACCCAGAACACCCCAAAATCCGGCGCCTCGCGCGCGGTCGAATTCGATCCGTTCGCAGGCTTGGCCATACAGGCGTCTTTCCCGACGACGGAACCGCAAAAGGAGGTCTGGCTCTCGAGCCAGCTCGGGCCGGACGCCTCGTGCTCCTACAACGAATCGATCGTGCTGGAGCTCACCGGCGAATTCTCGGCGACAGCGTTCGAGCACGCGCTGTACGACGTCATAATGCGGCACGACGCTCTGCGCGCAACGGTCAGCGCCGACGGCGAATCGCTGATGATCTCGGAGGACTCGACAATCGACCTGACTTTCGCCGACTGGCGCGGCCTCGATGCGAAGTCGCAGGAGGAGGAGATGCGCAAACTCCGCCTGTCGGAGGTGACGACGCCCTTCGATCTCCTGAATGGCCCGCTGATCCGCGCACGTATCGTGCGGCGGTTGGATGATCGTCATGACGTCATCATCAGCGCGCATCACATCGTCTGTGACGGGTGGTCCTTCGAGCCGCTGCTCGGCGACCTCAGCCGCGCATACAATGCGAGGGACGCGGGCACCGTTGCCGAGCTGCCGCCCGCAGACAGTTTCCAGGTGTACGTGACCCGGCACAGCGATCCCGAATACGCGGACGAGATCCGCGAATCCGAGGACTACTGGCTACAGCGGTTCCGGAGCATTCCGCCGCAAACCGAGTTCACTCCGGACAAGCGGCGCCCCAGGGAACGGAGCTTCGAGGCGGATTGCCTGCTCCACCCGCTGCCGATGGCACTGCTGGCGAAGTTGCGGGAAGTCGGTTCGACGCATCGCTGCAGCCTGATGACGATGCTCCTGTGCGCCTTCGAAGTGTTCGTCTCGCGGTTGACCGGCCTCACCGACCTGGTCACGGGCGTGCCGAGCGCGGGCCAGCTCGCTTTCGATTGTCCGCGGCTGGTGGGTCATTGCGTGAACCTCCTGCCGATGCGGACTCATGTGGAGCAGACGCTGACATTCGCCGAATACCTCGATTCGCGGCGCTCACAGGTGCTCGCGGACTTCGATCACCAGAAATTCACCTACGGAAGCCTCGTCAAGGCGCTGCCGCTTCAGCGCGACGTCAGCCGCATGCCGCTCACGTCGCTGATGTTCAACATCGACCAGCCGCTGGAGGGGATCGAATTCGACGGGCTGCGCTCGAAGATCCGGTCGAATCCGCGCCGCTACGATGCGTTCGAGCAGTTCTTCAATCTGACGATGGAGGAAGACAGTGCCACCATCGAATGCCAATACAACACGAACCTGTTCAGCGAGGCGCTGATGCGGCACCGCCTCGAATCATTCCAGAATCTCCTGGAAGAGATCGCGTCCGATCCTGGCCAGCGCATCGACCGGATTGATCTGCTGTCGGACAGGCAGCGGGAACTGGTGACCGGGTCGTGGGCGGAAGGGCCGGCGCTCGAGCTGTCGTACGCAAGTTTCGTGGACGGGTTCCGCGCCGCAGGTGCCGCAGCGCCCGATCGCACCGCTTGCGAATTCGGGGAGACCGCGACGAGTTACGCGGCGCTCGATGCGCTGACGGATCGCGTCGCAGCAAACCTGGCCGGCAAGGGGATCGGCAGGGGTGACCGCGTCGGCATCATGCTGCGCCGGTCGGACCGGCTGCTGTTCAGCATCCTCGGTATCCTGAAAGCGGGTGCGGCCTATGTGCCGCTCGATCCGGCGTTTCCGGCCGAACGGCTCGCGTTCATCATCGAGGATGCCGATCTGGCCCTCGTGCTCGGGGACGCCGAGGGCACACCGGGTGACCTGCCGTCGGCCGACGTCATCGCCTTCGACGAGTTGCTGGACGTCGGCTCCGATGCGCCCGATGCCGCGCCGGCTCCCGTCCCCGCTCCCGCGGATAGTGCCTACCTTATCTACACGTCCGGATCGACCGGCAAGCCGAAGGGCGTGGAAGTCGACCACCGCAATCTGGTGAACTTCCTTTGTTCGATGAACCGGACACCGGGTCTCGATGAAACGCGGCGACTTCTTGCGGTCACTTCGCCTTCGTTCGACATTTCCATCCTGGAGCTGCTCGGCCCGCTGATGGCCGGTGGCACCGTGATCATCGCGGACGATGACACTGTGAAGGACGGCACCCGCCTGAAACAGCAACTGGAAGAGAGCGCCGCAAACTGCATGCAGGCGACGCCGTCGACCTGGCGCATGCTCAAGGAAGCGGGCTGGCGCGGCGGCTCCGGATTTCTCGCCCTTTGCGGCGGCGAGGCGCTGGACGGCGATCTCGCCGACTGGCTCGCGGCCGGTTGCGGCGACGCCTGGAATATGTACGGGCCGACGGAGACCACGATCTGGTCGACGAGCAGGCGGCTGGTACACGGCAGCCGGCCGGTCACACTCGGCAACGCGATCCACAACACGCAAATCCGGGTGCTCGATGCCGCCGGCCAGCTGGTGCCACCGGGTACATTTGGCGAGCTCTACATCGGCGGATACGGCGTCGCGAAAGGCTACTGGCAGCGGCCCGACCTGACCGGGAGCCGCTTCCGGACGAACGTCACCGGCGCGGGCCGGGCCTATGCAACCGGCGATTCGGTGCGATATCTGGCGAACGGCGAGCTCGAATACGGCGGCCGTCTGGACAACCAGGTCAAGTTGCACGGCTACCGCATCGAGCTCGGCGACATCGAAGCTGCGTTGCAGCGATTCGAAGGCGTCGAACTGGCGGTCGCCGCCGCCCGCGATTTCGCCGCCGGCGACACCCGGCTGGTCGCGTACGTCAAGATGCGCGCGGGATCCTCCCTGGATGACGTGAAGGCACGCGAGTTCCTCGCCACGATCCTGCCCGCCTATATGGTGCCGAATCACCTGGTCGAGGTGTCGGCGTTCCCGATGACGCCGAATCGCAAGATCGACCGCCGCTCCCTGCCGATGCCCGATAGCCGGGTCCGGGAAACAGTTGCCGCCGATAATGCGCTGCAGGGCGAGACGCAACGGGCCGTGGCCGCCATCTGGAAAGACGTGCTGGGGGTCGAGGACGTGGGGCGCCGGGACGATTTCTTCCATCTGGGCGGCCACTCGATACTCGTGACCCGCGTCGTCGCGCTGATTCGCAGCGATATCGGCGCGGACCTGCCGTTACGGCGCTTCTTCGAGGCGCCGGTACTCGAGGAAGTCGCGGATGCCATCGATGCGCTGCGCCTTCTCGCCCGCCGGAATGGCGTCAGGCCGATCGACGGCGAGCTCGAGGAGATCGAGATTTGACACTGACGGAGCTCCTGACAAAGCTGCAGGCGAGCGGTATCGATCTCGCCGTCAAGGACGACCGGCTCGTGTGCAAGGCGCCCAAGGGCGCCCTGACGCCCGAGCTCGCGGAGGCTGTCCGGGCGCACAAGCCCGCACTGATCGACCTCATCTCGCACCGTGCCGCGACGGCCGACAGTGCGGAATCGCCGATCGAGCCGATTCCGCCGGGTGGCCGCCGTCCGCTGACGACCGCGCAGGAAAGCCTGGTCTTCCGGCAGCTGCTGGAACCCGGGTCGGCGTTTCTCAACCTGCCCGGCGCCTGGCATCTGTGCGGCCCACTGGACGTCGACCGACTGAAGGTGGCGATTGCCGCGTTCTACGAGCGGCACGACATCGTACGCGCGACGATCGAATCGGACGCAGAAGGCATTCGCTTCGTCATCGGTGAAGCAGGATCTCTCGAGATTCCGCTGATCGACCTGCAGGACATCGATGCCGACCTGCGACACGATCACCTGGTCCGCTACCTGGAGAGCCGCAGCAAGGACCACGTCGACCTCGAAAACGGACCGCTGTTCCAGTGCGAGCTCATCAATTTCGATGCCGACCATCACATCCTGTTCATCCTCGTGAATCACCTCGTCTGGGACGGGTGGTCGTTCGACATTTTTCTGGGCGAGCTGGACAAGATGTATGCCGCGAGCGGGCAGGGCGAACCTTCCGGCGTGGCGCCGCTGCCGGTGCAGTACAGCGATTACGCGCAGTGGCATCGCGAATGGATCGAGTCCGACGCGAACCGGGAGAGACTCCGCACCGTTGCCCGGGGGCTCGGCGATTATTCGGGGCATTTCGAGGTGCCGGCCGACAAGGCGCGCCCGGCCAACTTCAGCTTCGACGGCTCGTCGGTCTACTTCGAGCTGCCGCGGAATCTGAGCGAGGCGATCGACCGCCTGTGCGGCCGGTTTCGGGTAACGCCGTTCATGCTGCTCGTGTCCGTCTTCGAACTCGTGCTGTACCGGTTCAGCGGGCAGGATGACATCGCCATCGGCAGCCACATCCAGAACAGGACGCGCGCCGAGCTCGACCCGTTGGTCGGGTTCTTTGTCAACACGATGGTCATTCGCAACAGGATCGACGCAGATGCCCGCTTTCCCGAGCTGCTCGATGCGGTCCGGAACCGCTGTCTGACGGCATACGACAATCGTCATGTGCCCGTCGATTCCCTCGTCCGGGAGCTGCGCGTGCCCCCCGACCCCGCTAACCTGCCGCTCGTCCAGGTCTTCTTTTCCTACCAGGACACGAGCGACAGGACGAGGTCCATCGGCGACGTCACCTGCCGGTCCGTCATCCGCACAGCACAGACGGCGGATGCCGATCTGACGCTCTGGGTGCGCAATTTCGGCGATCGGCTGGACGGCGGTTTCGACTATCGCACGGACCTGTACGAGCCGGAGACGATCAAGTCGGTGCGCTCGGCCTTTATCCACGTGCTGGAGGAGGTCGCGGCCGACCCGGACGTTGCGATCGCGGATATCCGCTATCTGTCGGCCGAGGACAGGGACCGGCAATTTCTCGACTGGGGCCGGGCCGACGAACCTGTGCCTGACCTGACGGTCGACCGGCTGCTCGCCCGCCAGATCGAGCGAACCCCGGACAACGTCGCGATCAGTTGCGGCGACGAACGCATGACCTATCGCGAGCTCGATGCCCGCGTGCAGGCCGGCGCCGTCCGTCTGCATGCGGCAGGCGTGCGCCGGGGACAGGTCGTCGGCGTGCACATGGAACGGTCCGTCGAGCTGGTCGCGACGCTGCTTTCCGTGCTGCGAGCGGGCGCCGCCTACCTGCCGCTCGATCCCAGGCTGCCGGACGAGCGATTGCGCCTGATCAGCGAGGATGCCGGCCTCGCGCTGCTCGTTACGGATGCCGCGGGCCTGCCCGGGTGGCTCCCGGCCGGCAGCGAAGTGCTGAATTCGGCCGCCCTGCGGGAGACCGGCCGGGCTCGTTCCGAACCCGATGCGGCCACGCCCGCGGACCCCGCATACGTGATCTACACGTCGGGTTCCACCGGGAAACCGAAAGGCGTCGTCGTGCGGCACGAAAACGTGGTCAACTTCCTGACCGCGATGGCACAGGAACCCGGCATGGCGGAGACGGACCGCCTGCTCGCGGTCACGACCTACTCGTTCGACATTTCGGTGCTGGAGCTTTTCCTGCCGCTGTCGGTGGGCGCGGAAGTCGTCGTGGCGACCAACGACGAAACCAGGGACGGAAATGTGCTCGCCGCCTTGCTGGACGAGCGGAAAATCACGGTATTGCAGTCCACGCCGGCGACCTGGCGGCTGTTGCTGGCATCAGACTGGAATCCGGGTCCCGGATTGAAGGCACTGTGCGGCGGCGAAGCGCTGCCGGTCGAGCTCGCGAAGGCGCTTCGTCCGCACGTCGGCTCGCTTTTCAACATGTACGGCCCGACCGAGGCGACCGTCTGGTCGAGCGTGCATCGATTCGAGTCCGGACTCTGGGATTCCGTGCCGCTCGGGCGGCCGGTCCTCAATACACAGATGTACGTGCTGGACCGCCGCAAGAACCCGCTGCCGCGGGGCGCCATCGGGGAGCTCTATATCGGCGGGCGCGGCGTCGCCTCCGGATATCACAAGCGCGCGGCAATGACCAGGGAACGGTTTCTGGAGCTGCCCTTCCGGCCGGAACAAAAAGTCTATGCGACGGGCGATCTCGTTCGTATCGGCGGCTCCGGCGATCTCTACTTCGAAGGCCGCATCGACGACCAGGTCAAGGTGCGCGGTTTTCGCATCGAACTCGGCGACATCGAGAATGCACTGCAACATTCGGCGATGGTGGCCGAAGCGGCGGTCGTCGCGAAGCGTTTCAAGCTGGACGACCACCGCCTGATCGCCTACGTCGTCCCGGCGACCGGCGAGTCGCTGTCGGTGGGGCGCCTGCGCAAGGAACTCCGCAAGCTGTTGCCGGACTACATGCTGCCCCACCATATCACCGGGATCGAGCGAATGCCTTTGACGCCCAGCGGCAAGATTGACCGCAAGGCGTTGCCGGACGTCGAACTGTCGAGTCGCCGCAACCGGACGGAACCGCCGGCGAGCGAGGTCGAGCGACGGCTGGCGGACATCTGGAAGAAAGCGATAGGGGTCGATCACATCGATCGCCGTGATCACTTCTTCGAGCTG
Source organism: uncultured Gammaproteobacteria bacterium (assembly GCA_964402835.1). GTDB lineage: Bacteria > Pseudomonadota > Gammaproteobacteria > Natronospirales > JAIVGZ01 > JAIVGZ01. The sequence goes on from CAYODZ010000141.1 coordinate 8,712, forward strand.
GGGGGTCATTCGCTGCTGGCGATGCACGTCATCGCGGAAATCGAGGCGACGATGGGAAAGCGGGTTCCAGCGGCGTCATTGATGCTCGACAGCCTGCAGCAGATCGCCGCTTCCTTCGATGCGGGCGGCGAACCGCCCCGAATGACGCCGCCGGTTGCGGCGGCGCGGCCACGAAAAGGCATGCTGAAAAGTATCAAGGGCTGGATGACCCAGTGACATGGAGCGGTAATGGGCGACGTAATCCGTGCAATGCCTTCCCGGGAGACCGCGTATGTCCATAATCCGTAAGGGCGGGGAGCCCGTGACCCTGCGCAGGGCCTACGATTCCGCGCGGCGTAGAATCGTCAACCGGCTGTTTCCGATCAATGCGCTGCGTGGCGTGTATGGCAGTTTTGAGGAGGCCGAGCGTTCCGCGCCGGCGGTCAAGCCCATCGGCTATGACGTGGCCGATTCGGCAAACTGGTACGAGGAAAAGTTCTCGCAGCTCGAGCTGGAAGACTACCCGGTACTGTTCTGGCTGAAGACGGCATTCGGGAGCGGCAGTACCTCCCTGTTCGAAATCGGCGGCCACGTCGGTGAGGCTTTCTATGCGTATCGTCGCTTGCTCGCGTATCCGCAAGACCTGGAATGGACCGTTTTCGACGTGCCGTCGATCGTGGCGGAAGGGGCCGTACTCGCCGGGAAGAACGGTGCGACCGGGCTGCGATTCGTCCCTGGACCGGATGAGGTCGCACACGCCGACATCATACTTGCGGCTGGCGCGCTGCAGTACTTCGAAGATCCTGTGCTGGTCGATATCGTCCGGGGTATGCAGCCGCGGCCGGCTCACATCATCGTCAACAACACGCCTCTGTACGGCGGCGCTTCGTTCGTCACGCTACAGAACATCGGTTCTGTCTATTGCCCGTACCGGATATTCAATCGCGACGAGCTGGTGGCGTCGATCGAAGCGCAGGGGTACGCATTGACGGACTCATGGCGCAAAGCGCGACGCGTCCACGTCCCCTTTCATCCGGACAGGTGTTTCGACCACTACTCGGGGCTGTACTTCCGCCGAGTCTGAGGGCTGCAGCGGCGGCACTCAGGCAATATGCAATGCCGTCAGGGTGCGTCTGAGCGAGCGGCGGCCTGCCGAAGCGATCGAGTAGAGCCGGTCGACGCCGGACCGAAGCATTTCCGCTTTGCTGGCGGGGTGCCACCGGGAGAACGCGTTGATCAGCCGGCGCTTGGTGAAGTCGCGTATCCGGGACCGCCCGGGCGGAAACGGCCGGATTCCGAACTTCCTGAGAAAATGATTCGCCTGGTACACCGGTGCCGCTCGGTCGAGGGACGTGAGGCAAAAGTTGATGCTGAGACTGATCGAGTAGTCTTCGAGGTTTCTCACCCAGTGCGGTGCATGGGCAGGGAAATGCGCCGCGGTCCCCGGTACGAGATCGAATTGCCGACCCGAGCCGACGAATTCGTCCTTCAGCGTGGCCGCGTCCAGGTTGCCAACGTAGTATTGCTCCAGCTCCTCCTCGCTCAGGATCGCCCTGTTCCCGCCGTCGTAGACATACAGCTCCTTGGCCCCGTGGATCTGCAGCAAGAGACCGACTTCGTGATCCATGTGATAGGGGGTGAAGAAGCCGGGTGCCGCGATGAACAGGTAGGCGCTGGGCCAGGTGACCTGATTTCTCAGATCGCCCGGGATACGCTGCATGATTTCCGACATCACCTGGTTCAGGAGCGCTCCATAACGAGGCTCACGTTCGATATCCTGAATGACGATCAGGGTGCTGCCTTCCGCCCGGATGTCGTCGAAGCAGGACTGCAGCCGCTCGACGCGGGAGGCCTCTGAGTTCCAGTCCGCCCAGTTCGCGTTCGGACCCTTGTTGCCCTCGAAAAAGGAGACGCGGCCCGGCCCGCCGTTTTCGACGAATGCTGTCGCTGCGTCGCGGAGCTCCTCGAGTCCGAGCAAGGCGTTGCCGGCAAGGCTGTGATTGAATTCGAACGAAGTCCGGTTGAATGCCGGCCACTGGCTGCCGCTTTCGACGTATTGGTCGTCAACGATGATCGGCTCGCCGTTGTTATTGTTATTCACGACGAAATTCCTGCACACTCGAAGAATGTCCGAGAGGCTGTTTTTTGTAAGTTCTTCTCTTTCCTATTCTGTCAGTATGCGCTGAACAATCAAGCCTGTGAAAGCCCCGGATTCGTGCTTATGTTAAAGAGTTCGAATGCCATGCTGTGGAAGCTCAGCCGTTGCCGCCGAATACCCTCGTGAGCAGCTTCTGCAACCCGCCGGCACGTCGCCCGGGCGCCGCGGCCGCGGGCGCCTTCTCGTCGCACCAGGCGGCCACCTGCGACAGGGAATCCAGGACGATGGCGCGCAACGGGACCTGGACGCCGAGGCGGGCGTAGATCTCCGATACCACTTTCATCGCCGAGATGCTGTTCCCGCCGACTTCGAAGAAATTCGCGTTTCGATCCATCGTTTCGGCGCCGAGTATCCGCTGCCACGTTTCCGCGATGGCGACTTCCGTCGCCGTCGCGGGAGGATCCTGAACCTTCGACCCGGTTTCCGCCACCGGTGAAGGGAGCGCTTTGCGATCCACCTTGCCGTTCTGCGTCAGGGGCAGCGCATCGAGGGACGTGAAATAGGTCGGTACCATGTACGACGGCAGGCGCTTGCTGGCAAATTTTCGCAGCGTCATGGCGTCTACCCCCGCGTGTCCCGGCTCCGGCACGATGTAGGCGGCGATGCGCTGGTCATCGCGGTTCACGTTCCAGACTGCCGCGACCGCATTCGCGACGGCAGGATGCTGGTTGAGGGTAGCCTCGATGTCGCCGAGCTCGATACGAAATCCGCGTACCTTGACCTGCTGGTCGATACGGCCGAGGAACTCGATGGTCCCGTCAGCGTTGAAGCGGGCGCGGTCGCCGGTGCGATACAGGCGCGCCCAGTCGCCGTCGGCATGCGGATTGGCGACGAACCGGCCGGCGGAACGTTGGTCCTCATTGACGTATCCGCATGAGACAGCCGGACCGGCGAGGCACAGCTCGCCGACCACGCCGATGGGGACGGGCTGCAGGGCGTCATCGAGGATGTAGGCCCTCGTATTGTCGATGGGCCTGCCGATGTCCGGCGGCACCTCCGGCGGCAGCTGCGTGTTCACGGCGCCGGCCGTCGCGATAACCGTGTTCTCGCTGGGGCCGTAGTGGTTGACGACCGGAAACGGCAGTTCCGGCCATTGCCTGGCGTGCAGCATGTCTCCGCCGGTGAACAGGCAGCGTAACGCGATGCCCGGGGGCGGGGGCAGGTCCAGCACCAGCTCCGCGAGCGGCGTCGGCAGAAACGTCAGCGTGATGCCGCTTTTCGCCAGCCACTCGTAGACGGCGGCGGGGTTGGCGCGAATCCCGTCCTCCACCAGATGCAGCTCGGCGCCGACGGCCAGGCACGGCCAGACCTCCCACACCGTGGCATCGAAACCGAGGCCGGCGAGCATCGTTCCGCGGTCACCGGCAGTCACGCCGTAGGTTCGTTCCTCCCAGGCGACGAGGTTCGAAAGCCCCCGTTGCGCGATTCGAACGCCCTTGGGTACGCCGGTGGACCCGGACGTATAGACGATGTAGGCGAGGTCGTCGCCGGACGGCAGGCGGAAGCTGCCTGCCTCGGCGGGCGACCCGCCCCGCACGGCCGACGAGTCGACGACCGCGGCATCCAGGGCCATGTCGGCGAACCGTGCCGGCGTGTCGGTTATCAGCAATATCGCGCCGGAGTCGTTGACGATGTGCTCGATTCGTTCGTCCGGGTATTCCGGGTCGATCGGCACGTAGCAGCCGCCGGCCAGGTGGATGCCGACGAGTGTTTCGATCAGCGCGGGGCTGCGGCGCAGGCAAACGGCAACGACGCCGCCGGCCGGGCAACCGGCGGCCAAAATCGCATGCACGACCTTTTTCGCGCCGGTGCCGAGCTCGCGGTAGGTCACGGAGACCCCCGCGTCGACCACGGCGACGCGTTCGGGTTGCGCCTCGACCTGCTCCCAGACACGCTCGACGGCGGCACGCTGGTCGAAGTCGCGGGTCGTCGCATTGAACGTCTCGAGCAAGGTCCTGCGCTCATCGTCCGGCAGGATGTCGAGGCGCCGCAGCTCCTTGTCGGGCCGCTCGGCGATCGAATTCAGCAGCCCGTCGAAGTGCCGCAGGAAGCGACCGGCCCGTTCCTCGTCGAAAGCGTGGCCGTCGAACTCGACCCACGCCCGGTAGCCGTCGGTGCCCGGTTCCACGACCAGTGACAGTTCGACCTTGCCCGCGCCGCTGTGCAGTTCGTCGTGCTCCAGCATCGTCGCTATGACGCCAGGCAGGTCGAGAGACATGGAAGGCGCGTTCTGCAACGCAAACATCGCCTGGAACAGGTCCCGGTCCGCCTGCCCGGCAGCCGCCTCGTTCACGCTGCGCGCGACGGCTTCAAGCGGCGCATCCATGTTGGAGAAAGCGTCGAGAACGTCGTTCTTCAGCACGCCGAGGAAATCCTCGAACGTCCGGGCGGGGTCCGTCTCGCCCCGCATGACCAGCGTATTGATGAAGAGACCCGCGGTCCGGTCCAGCTCTGATCGCGTGCGCGTGTTCATCGGCACGCCGACACGGATATCGGTTTCGCCGCTGTATCGATGCAGCAGTACCTGGTAGGCGCCGAGGAGCAGCATGAACAGCGTGGCACCTCGGTCTTTCGCGACACGCTCCAGGCGTTGCACAAGTCCGGCGGACAATCGCGTGCCGGTCATGCCGCCGCGGGAAGGCCCGCCAGCCTTGCGCGGTGCCAGCTCGAGGTGCGGCTTCCTGCCGGCGAGGCGGGCTTGCCAGTACGAGAGCTGCGGCGCCAGCGCCTCGTCCGACAGCCGCCCGGCTTCGTACTCGTTCCAGTCCCAGTAGTCGATCGCTTCGATCGGTAGCGACGCATGGTTTCCGGCCACGAGGTCGGCATAGACCTGCCCCGTCTCACGCAGCACCGTCGTCACTGACCACCCTTCCACGACAATGTGATGGAAGACGAATATGAGCAGGTGCTCGTCGTCGGCGCATCGGGCCAGGCTGACGCGCAGCAACGGCGCGCGATCGGTCGGCACCGGCGCCACGGCTACCCGGTCGAGGTACTCGCGCCGGCTCTGTCCAGTCTGTTGCAGATCGACATAGTCGAACGGCACCGCCACGCGCTCGTGAATCCGCGCGAACGGCTGGCCGTCGTCACCGGCCGCGAAGTCGGACCGGAGGACCGGGTGGCTGTTGACGACGATGTCGATCGCCTCTTCCAGCTTTGCCAAATCCGGATTGCCGGCGAGCGTGAACCCGCACTGCAGGTTGTATGCGCCCCGGCTCGTGTCCAGCTGGCAGAGATACCAGAGGGCCTGCTGCATCGGACTGAGCCGGCCGCGCGTCCGGTCAGTGCGCGCCGGAATCGCCGCCTGCGGCTCGATTGCCTCCGGAGTTTCCGCCGCCGGGGACGGGCCCTCGACCGGTCCGAACAGGCCCTCGTTCAGCCCGGCGATCGTGGGCTGGTCGAACAGCGTGCGAATCGCGATCGGGATGCCGAATTCCTCCCGCATCCTGGCGACCGCAATGGTGGCCAGAATCGAGTGTCCGCCGATGTCGAAGAAATTCTCCCGGATGCCGACGCGCTCGCGCTCGAGGATATCCTGGAAAATCCTCTGTAGCTTCTTCTCGGCCGCGTTGCGAGGTTCCTCGTAGCCGGCGTCGTCGTCGCCGGCCAGGACAGTCGCTGACGGCAAGGCCCGGAAATCGATCTTGCCGTTCGGCATCAGCGGCATTGCGTCGAGCCGCACGACGGTTCTCGGCACGAAGTGCGCCGGCAGGCCGACCCGCAGCGCCGAGATCAGCGCCTCTGCCTCAATGCCGCCGTCGTCGCAGGTGTAATAGCCGGCGAGCTCCTTGCCGCTTCCGCTTTCCTGAACCGTCACGGCCGCCTGGGATACACCGGGCACCTTCTGCATCGCGCTCTCGACCTCCTCGAGCTCGATCCGGTAGCCGCGGACCTTCACCTGCCGGTCCACGCGGCCGAGAAACTCGACCTGTCCGGCCGTGTTCAGGCGGACCAGGTCTCCGGTGCGGTACATCCGCAAGCCGTCCCCGGCGGCGTGTGGCGCGGGCAGAAAACGTTCGGCCGTGAGATCGTCGCGCCGCCAGTATCCTTCGGAGACGGACGAGCTCTCCACGTACAGCTCGCCCGCGCTACCGACCGGCACCGGGTTCATCGATGCATCGAGGATGTGCAGGGTCGTGCCGGCAATCGGCCGCCCGATCGGCAGGCGTCCACTGCCGTGTTCCGGCGAGATCCGGCAGACCGTGCACCAGACCGTGGCTTCGGTGGGGCCGTACTCGTTGAACAGGCCGGCGTCGGGCAGGGCGGCGAAATGCCTCGCCGGAATGTCCGGTGGACATTCCTCGCCTGCCACGATCACGGTATTCAGCGACCGTAGATCGGCCGGTGCCGTCGTTTTGAGCACTGCGTCGTACAGCGACGGCAGCATCAGCGTGTGGGTCACCCGGTGTTCTGCAACGAGCGCACCCAGCACCTGGGCATCGGCCGCTTCGGCTGGCGCCGGTATCACCAGCGTGCCGCCGCTCGTCAGCGTCCAGTAGATGCCGGCGACCGAGCTGTCGAAAGCGAATGACGACGGCATCAGGTAGGCGACGGGTTGCTGCTCGTATTCGATGTTGCGCGCCGCGGTCGAGAGCAACAGGTTGGCGTGGCTGATGACCACGCCCTTAGGCTGGCCCGTCGAGCCGGACGTATAGATGAGATAGGCGGGATCCGCCGGTTTCGCGCGGTTCTCGAGCGGGCTGGCCGTGGATGCGACGGTGCCGGCGAGCAAGCCTGCGTGATCGAAGTCGAGTACCGGCAAACCGCCATCGACGCGGACCGTGCAGGAGGCGTCACGCAGCACGCAGACCGCCCCCGCATCCTCGATGATGAAGCGGACTCGTTCTTCCGGATAGCCGGAATCCACCGGCACGTAGGTGAATCCCGCAGCGCCGGTACCGAGGATGGCGGCGACGAAACCGGCCGAACGCTCGCCACAGACGACAACGTTGCCGGCCGGCAGGCCCAGTTCGCGGAGCACCTTCGCGATCGCTGCCGCGCGGCTGCAAAGTTGCCCGTAACTCAGCCGGGTCGCGCCGCAGACTAAAGCGGTTTCGCTGCCGTTTCGGGCCGCCTGGCGCAGAATGTCGTCGATGACGGTCGCGCCGGCGATGGGCAGCGGACGTCCGCGTAGCGCCTCCCGCATGCGCCGGTTGCCAGATTCCGGCACGGGCGGCGGATCTTCGGAGGGCGACGCCGCGGCAGGTCCTGCCTTACGAGTGCTCGCATCACGGATGCGCCGGCTTTCCGGTTCCGATCCTGCTTGTGCCCGGAAACGCTCCACGAGTTGCGACAACCTGATATCGGGATTGGCGACCACTATGTCGACGACCGCAGTGAATCGACCGATGATGTCGGCGACCGTTTCCGGTTTGAATAGCTCTGCGTTGTACTCGCATGTGCCGGCAATCCGGTCAGCCCGGTCCCACAGCAGGATGCCGAGGTCGAACTTGGATATAGCGTTGTCTATGGGCAGCGGCGATAGCTCTACCTCACCCATTCGCTGCCGTTCGTCCGGATCGATATTGAGGCCGAATCCGAGTACGTCCGACGAATGCCTCGGATCGAGCAGCGTGAACTGCATCTGGTATACGGGATTGGCACCATCACGCCGGGAAAGCTTCAGGTCCTGGACGAGCTTCGTGAAGGGCATGTCCTGATGCTCGTATACCGATTCGGCCGCAAGCTGCTCGCGCTCCACGAGTTGTCGAAAACTCGGGTTGCCTGCCAGGTCGACGCGAAACGGCAGGACACTGACGAAGTAACCGATCACGCCTTCGAGTTCCTTGCGGTTGCGACAGGCGAGAGGTGAGCCGATGACTTGATCCTCCTGCCGGCTGAAGGTGTACAAAGCGCTGCGTAGAGCCGCCATCAGCGTCATGAAGCGGGTCGCCTTCGCCTGTCTCGAAAACCCGGCGATACCCCTGGTCGACGCCTCGGAAAGAACGATCGACGCGTGTGCGCCGGTTTGGGTCGACTCGCCGGATCGGTCGTTGTCTCTTGGCAGAACGAGGTCCTCGCAGCCGTCCAGCTGGCGTCGCCAGAACGCGCGAAGTCCTTCGAGATTGGATCCGGTCAGCCAGGCGCGATGCCAGGCAGCGTAATCAAGGAACGTAATCTCGGGCGGCGCCAACGACAGTGCCTCGCCGCGGCAATGGGCCTCATATAACGCCGACAATTCCCGCAAGAAGACGCCCATGGACCAACCATCCGTTACCAGATGGTGCATGACTACGATCAGAACGTGATCACCGGGAGAAAGACTTATCAGCACCGCCCGGATCACGGGACCGTTTACGAGATCCAGCGGCGTCCTGCATTGCTCGTTGGCCACGAAAATCGCCTGCTGCTCGGCGTCGGCGATGGGCAACGACGAGAAATTGATGCGAACGACGCCGAAACCGCCGGGCGGCAGGACCTCAAGTATGGGTATATTGTCTTGCAGACGGAAACAGGAGCGAAGCGCGTCGTGGCGGTCCACTACCGTCGCCAGTGCGGCTTCCATCGCGTCCTGGTCGAGATTCCCGCGGATACGCACGCAACATGGGACGTTATACACTGACTGGCCCGGGTGCATCTGCTCCAGGAACCACATCCCCTCTTGCTGATGGGTCAACCGCACGGGTGCGGAGCCGGTGTACCGACTGATGCGCTCCGTCGGCGCCGATTTCATGCCTTTCTCGCGCAACAGACGTTCGAACAACGCCTGCTGTTGCTTTGACAGCCCTGGTGTTTCCCGAGTGGCCAATGTCAACCTGCCGGCGGATAGTCGCGCAGCGGGTGCTGTCGCGCAAAGGACGTCACTTCGTCCAGGAATTTATTCCGTACGGTCTCGGAGAGTCGGTAGTCTTGTTCGCCGTCCATTTCGACGGCCTCCAGGATGCGCGATATGGTGTCGGCGCACCACTTCATGTCGTCCGTCGTTACCTCCCGGACCGCCAGGCTGTTCGTGCCGATGCGAATCCCGCTAGAGACGGAGACCGGCTTGGTATCTCCGGGTATGCGATTCTTGTTGACGATGATATTGCAGGATTCCAGTGCTTTCTCGGCGGCCTTCCCGGTGACGCCGAAGCTCTCCAGGACGTTGATCAGCACGATATGGTTGTCCGTACCGCCCGACAGAACGGTCGCGCCGCGGGCGATGAATGCGTCGGCCACGGCCCTGGCAAGCAACATGATGCGTTCCGCGTCCGTCCTGAACTCGGCGGTGGCGCAGCGGCCGAGCACGCGGGCCTTTGCCACGATCGTGTTGACCAGCGGTGCGCCCTGTGTGAACGGGAAGAGCCGCCGTTGCACCAGTTGCCAGAGAGGTCCTTTTTCTCCTGCCGGGGGCGATGCCTCCCAGTCCCTGCCCATCAGAATGAGCCCGCCTCGGGGTCCAAAGAGTTGTTTGTGAGTGCAAGTCACGGTGAAATGTGCGACGTCTATCGGGCTGGGTTGCAGCCCGGCGATGACGAGACCCGCGATGTGCGTAATGTCGGCCAGGAGGTACGCTCCTACCGAATCGGCAATCTCACGGAAGCGTTGCCAGTCAATCGTCCTGGGGTACGCGGTCGTGCCACTGATGATGAGTTTGGGTTTGAATTTCCTCGCGAGTGCCTCGACCTGGTCGTAGTCGATGTAACCCTTGTCGTCCAGGCCGTAGGAGATCGCGTTGTAGAACCGTCCGGACATGTTCACCTTGCTGCCATGAGACAGGTGCCCGCCCGAATCCAGGTCGAGACCCAGCAAAGTATCCCCCGGTTTCAGGACGGCGGTCATGACGATCTGGTTCGCTGTGCTCGCGGAATGGGGCTGCACGTTCGCATACTTGGCCCCGAATACCGCCTTCGCGCGGTCGATGGCGAGCTGTTCGAACTGGTCGACATACTTGCAGCCGGCATGGTGGCGGGCGCCGGGAAAACCTTCGGCGGTGACGTTGCTGGTAAACGTCCCTTCACAGGCAAGAACGGACGGGTGGGCGGTGCTGCATGACGCAACCATCGCCAAAGAGTCCGATTGACGAGCGTACTCGGCCTCGATGAGCCGCAACAGCTCAGGGTCCTCCCTGGCCAGCAGCTCGACTGCGTGACTGTAGAACCGGCCGAGAATTCCCATGGCAGGATGTCCGGCGAATTGTAATGCGTGGCTCATCAGCTGTACTCCTCCAGCCTGGAATCGACTTCCTGATCCGACATTGCCAGCACTTGTGCATACATGTCGGCAACTTCGTCTACATCGATGTCGCTCGTCTCACATTGCCGAACGAGCGCATCTTTCACGTCGCGAAGATTCCCGTTCAGGCACGTCTTCATCGGCAATTGAAGCTGAAAGATCTCCCGTACTTTGGTCGCGAGTTGGATCGCAACGAGCGAGCTGCCGCCGACGGCGACAAATGGGTCGAGCATCCCCACCCGATCGATTCCGAGAGCATCCACCCATAGTCTCGCCAGGACCTCTTCACATGATCCTGACGGTTCCACGTACGGCACGTTCGTACTGGGGCGCACGTTGTCCGGCTCCGGCAGTTCACGCCGATTGACCTTGCCGTTCGGCGACAGCGGAAAGGCATCGAGGTACACGAAGGCGGCCGGGACCATGTAGCGCGGTAGAATCTTGCCCAGGTACTCTCGCAGCGCCGGCGTCAGATCCGCCGAGTGCGGAGCGTCCAGCGGCACGTTGAAGAAGGAGCCGTCCGTCGGACCGGTTTCATCGAGCTCGAACGGCAGGTGTCGAGGCCGTCGTTCGCCGCGAATCAGCAGCGCATCGAAGAAGCGACGGTCGCCGCTGCGGGCGAACCGGCAGATTGCCTGGAAGCCGCGCTCGCTCGCCTGCTGCTCGAATGAAGACGGGGAGACGAGATCCTCGTCGGCGCGCAGGAGTTGCAGACGCTCCATGAGCTGGCGGCGGGTTGCGTCCCGCCCGTCCTGCTCCATGTGCGTCAGCAAGTCGGCTTCCGGCTTGATTCTGCTATTCGGTATGTTGCGGACTTCCACCAGCTTCGCCGCCCGCGTCGCAACGTTATCGAGGACGCCCTTGCGATACTCCATGGTCTCGTCGACAGCGGGCACTTCGGCATCGCCGCTCATTGTGAGGACGACGTTGTATCGGAACTTCGTCATTTCGTCGTTGCCGCTGCCGCGGCGCAGTTCGACTTCGACATGCGATATCGCCGGAAACCGGCCCTTCAGGTCGACAAAGGCGGCGGGGTCGATGATCAGCTCTTCCTGGCGCATCAGTTTTCGCTCGGCGCTGGCGAGGATGTCTTGACCGGTCCATTTGGCGGGTGCGCGATGCAGGGCGATGGACGTCTGCAGTTCTCTTTCGGACGGTTTATCCCGGACATCACCGAAGAAGATCACGCCGCCGGGCTTCAACAGATGTATTGCCTGCTCCACTACCCGATAGAAATAATCGGCGTCCGGGAAGTTCTGTGCGACTGAATTGATGATGACGGTGTCGAACCCGCCGGGCTCGTAAGCCTCCAGCCGGGCGGCTTCCTGCCTTTCGACATGGAGGTTACTCAGTCCGAGTTTCCGGGCGTGCGCCCGCACGTGATCCAGCGCGACGTCGGACGTGTCGATACCGACATAGGTTTCGCACTTTGGTGCTATCCGGAACAGCAGAAGCCCCGTGCCGCACCCGATTTCGAAGACGCGCTTCGGTTCGAGTTCCAGTATGCGGTCGACGGACGTCTCTACCCACTCGCGCACCTCTTCCGGCGAATAGGGTTGGCCCGTATAGCTGGAATCCCAACTTGCGATCCGGAACGTCGGGTCTGCCTGATCATCGGCGGGGACGTCATATGCCGCGTCGAAGACGGCAGCCCAAATCTCCACGGTAGCGGTTGCCGCGGCATCCGCTTCCTCCGTGGATACCGAATCCGGATTGCGAATGACATAGGCGACAAGACGCTGATCGCCGTTGGGGGCGCGCCTGGGCGTCACGACGACTTCGTGCACGTCCGGATGCGAGCGCAACGCGGTCTCAATTTCTCCGAGCTCGATACGGAAGCCGCGTATCTTGACCTGAAAGTCCATGCGTCCGAGAATCTGCAGGTTGCCGTCGGCGCGCCAGCGGCAAAGATCTCCGGTCCTGTAGAGCCGTTCCCCGGGCACGAAGGGGTTCTGCACAAACCTTTCTCTGTTGAGGTCCGGGCGGTTGTTATAGCCCCTTCCGACGCCGATGCCTCCCAGATAGAGCTCACCCGGGACGCCGATCGGCACCGGATGCATCAGACGGTCGAGGACATAAGCGCGCTGGTTCCACATCGGGGCACCATAAGGGATGCTCTTCCAGCGAAGATCAGTTTCCTTGACCTCGTAGATGGTCGAGTCCATCGAGACTTCGGTTGCACCGCCCATGCTGATTACTTGCACCGAAGGCGCCGCCACCCCTTTCACCCGATCCGGCAGCGTTACCGGAATCCAGTCTCCGCCGAGCAGCACGAGCCGTAGCGATTTCGGATGTCGGTCGGTATGCGATTCAATTTGATCCACGACCATCTCGAGAAGGGCCGGCACGGAATGCCAGACCGTCACCCGGTGTGCAATCATCAGGTTAGCCCAGGCCAGTGGATCGACGTCGCTTCCCGACTCGCCGACGATCAGCTCGGCGCCGGCCGCCAGCGTGCCGAAGACGTCGTAGGCGCACATGTCGAAGCTGATCGAGGAAATGCCGAGCAACCGATCGCCCGGACCGACAGAGAAGCGCTTGTTGAAGTCGCAGAAATTGTTGACGCGGCCCCGGTGGTCCACCATGACACCTTTCGGCATGCCTGTGGAACCGGACGTGTAGATGAGATAGGCGAGGTCTTCCGGCGCGATCCCGACGTCCGGATTCTCCGAGCTCTGCGATTCGAGATTCACGCTCGATGCGTTGATGACGAGCATCTCGGCCCGTGATGCGGCGAACAGCGGTTCGAGGTCCGTCTGGGTAACGAGCACGGATACCGCGGAGTCCTCGACCATGAACTCGAGTCGATCTTCCGGATATTCGGGATCGAGCGGCAGGTAGCCGGCGCCGGCCTTCGCAATCCCCATGAAAGCCGCAGCGACGTCCGTTCCCCTGCGCAGTGAGACGCCGACCGCGCTGTTGCGTCGGACGCCGAGCTCGAGGAGCCGGTGTGCGATCCGGTTGGCGCGTTCGTTGAGTTCGCGATAGGAGAGCGTGACGCCGGCGTGGGTTACGGCCGGCGCGTCCGGCTGCAGCCGAACCTGCTCCTCGAACAGCTGATGCAGGCACTTGTCGGC
>CAYODZ010000142.1:0-1673 GCA_964402835.1 uncultured Gammaproteobacteria bacterium
GGGTGCAATCTCCTCAATCCACGCATTTATGCGGCGTTTTGCAGCATGGCGTCGCGATTTTGGCGGGGAGTCCGTGGTTGCTTGGCATTTTGGGCCGTCAGCATCATGGTCCGCGCCGCTTCCCAAATGCCACTGAGGGCGGTCGTTCGCAACACCATGATCGGCTGTCCGGTCTCAATGTCCCATTTCATGCCAGCTCGCTTGAAGCGCTGGCTGACCACAATCTTACACGCCGCCTCGGTCACACCGCTGCCGATGGGCATCTTCAGCCGGCGGTGACGCGAATAGTCCATCGACCCGGCGTGGCGGCGGAGGTAGCCATACGCCCCTTGGTAATCCGACTCCTCGCCCATCAAGCCGCGATGGTGACACAACGCCCCGGCGCTGCGAAGCACGCGAAACACTCCGCCCGGCTTGTCCCTCAGCACGCGCCGCATCTTGCTCGACCAGGCACAAGCCGCCTGCCCGCGGCCAAAAATCACCTCCGAAAGATCGTTGATGTATTTGCAGGCGTGATAGTAGTCCACCACCCATTCCCAGTGGAGATATTCGCCCGGCCGCCAAGGATTGGACATGCGGCAGAGCACGTTTTCATAGTAGTCGGTGGGATGAAAGCCCGCGTCGGTGACATACGCCAATCGCAAAGGCGGCCCTTGGTAGCCGGCCAGCACCTCCCGGATCAAAGCCGTCAGTTGATCGCTCAAGGTCGTCTGGCCTTCCTCCGGCATGTGGCCCAGGTACACCGTCCCCAGCCGCTTGCCCCAACGATTGTAGACGCTCACCGTGGCCACGGCTCCTTCCTTGTATTTCTGCAAGCCACGGATGGGCATCATCACGCCGTCCCGCCCCACACACAGCAGAATCCGCCGCGGTCCGCTGGTGGCCGCCGCTTCGGCTAGCCATTGCAGCACCTGTTGCGACTGGAGCGCCTGGCGATGCGGGCTGAGGCCCTCCGCCCAAGCGGCCGTGACTTTCCGCAAGGTCTTTGCGCCCCAGACCACGCTGTGCTGGTCACGCAAGATCGCCAAGGTTTGCGTTTGGGAAAACTCCACCGCCAGCCGCGCCACCCGGTCGGCCAGGGCGGGCGTGGCGACTTGGATGACCAGGCCCAGCTTGGCTTCCAGAGGGAACCAGCAAGACAGCCCCAATTGTTCCACCGGCTCGTACAGCCATCGCCTCACCCGAATCTTGCCGAACAGGCAGTTGAGATTTCTCGTCGGCGACAGGCGTTTGGCCCGATAATAGTCGCCATCCCAGATGAGCCTACCGGGGACGAACTCCACCTCTTGGGGCTCCAAATGATTAAAGGTCCACTGCACGATGCGCCTGCCGAGCTCCCGCAACAGTTTGTCCAACTCCATTTCGAAGTGATAGGCGGCCTCTGGCGAAGGCCCGCTCTCCCGAAAGCGAAAGACTAAGCGGGCAATTCGCAACACGACCGGCCAGAGTTCCAGGAGCAATTCAGGTCCGGTCAACTGCTGAAGCCTTGTCAGACATCGGTCGGATGGGTTAGCATCACGCATCATGGCGTTCCTTCCGTAAGGGTGGTTCGGTATCTCACCAGTTTACGAAAGAACGCCATCTTTTGCATAGCAACCATCAAGTCCCGCGAAATTTTCATATATTCGGGAAAGAATCCCGCCTGTTTTGTCCGGACTGAGCGGATCGCACCC
>CAYODZ010000143.1:0-2088 GCA_964402835.1 uncultured Gammaproteobacteria bacterium
TGGGCTGATGAAACGACCGTAATTTAGGAGGGGTGGAGAGAAAAGGGTATTGTAAAACTGTTGCGCAACTTCGTATGAGATGTTTTTCCAGAAACACGACTCATGGCGAAGGAGCGCAACATTGGTCACATCATGGATCGAACAGGCCAGACAATTCAAGTCACCTTTGGCGGTTGTCGCCGGATTTTTGTTGCGAAGCCGCGAGACGCAGGCGGAAAGAGCGAAATGTCGTACCCAAGAGCTTCAGCAACTCAAGAAGATTGTCGACCAACAAAGCCAAACCATTGGTGAACTACAGGAGCAGCTTGCGGAAAGGAATTTGCAGATCGCTCGCCTCCAGATCGAGAACCGACGCCTCCACGATCAACCGACGAGCCTTCCGAGTGATCCGCCGCTGGCCCAGCATAAGTTTGGACCGAAGATGATTTCGCTGTGTGTCAATTTAGCTCGACGGATCGGGCTGCGTCCGGTGCCCGACGTTCTCAAGATGATTTGCGATGCGTGGGGAGTGGAAACGAAGCTGCCCGACTGGACGACCGTGCGAACTTGGATGTTGCGAGTGGGAGTCGCAGCGGTCAAGCAACCGATCGAACAGGCCGACGACTGGATCGTCATGGCGGACCACTCGAATCAGATCGGTCCCGAAAAGGTGTTGGCGATCCTCGGCGTGCGCGCCTCGAAACTGCCGCCGCCCGGTCAACCGCTCAAGCATGAGGACGTTCGTGTGTTGGAGTTGACTCCCGGCACAAGTTGGAAGCGCGAAGACATGGCCGAGGCCTACGAGCAACTTGCCCAGCGGTGTGGTGTTCCTTTGGCCGTGCTCGTCGATGGCGCGGTCGAACTTCGCGAAGGCGCGGAAACCTTGCAAAAACGTCGCGAAAACATGCTGATTCTCGGCGACTTCAAACACTATGCCGCGAACGTCCTGAAGAAGGTTGTCGGCCGGGACGAACGTTACGCTCAATTCACCACGCAGCTTGGCCGCACGCGATCCGCCATTCAGCAAACGGAATTGGCTCATTTGACTCCGCCGAGTCCCAAGCCCAAAGCCCGCTTCATGAATCTCGCGCCCACGCTGCGCTGGGCCAAGATGGTGTCGTGGCACTTGTCGCATCCGCAGTCGCAAGCTCGCCGCGATATCAAGGCCGCGCGGATGAACGACAAGCTCGGCTGGTTGCGTGCCTTCCGTGCCGACATCGATCGCTGGCACGCCTGCCAGGAAGCGGTCTGTGCGGCTTCGACGTTCGTCAACGAGCAAGGGTTGTTCCGGGGAGCCGCCCGCCAATTACGAGACCACTTGCGCACTCAGCGAAACGATGCTGACGACCATCGAGCTCAGGACCATGACCGTCGCCAAGTGACAGCAAGTTTACTTCGCTTCGTTCGCGAGGCGGAGTTGCAACTTGCCAAGCTGCCTGACTCCGTCCCGCGATTGCCCTTGAGTACGGAGATCTTGGAGTCCTCGTTTGGGCTGTTCAAGCAACTGGAGCGTCAGCAAAGCAAGGGGGGATTTACCAGTCTGCTCGCCGCGTACGGCAGTCTGTTTCACGCGAGTACGCCGGAGAGCATTCGTCGCGACTTCGCCCAAGTCTCGGTCGACGACACGAGAACGTGGGTCCGAGAAAAACTCGGCCAAACGCACGCCTCCAAACGCCAAATCGCCTACCAAGAATTTCGCAACGCCACGTAACCTTTACAAAACAAAAACCAAGTAAAACAACGTTTCGTCAGCCCACGGTACACCTATGATTACGCCAATCGCCTCGTGGAGACCCAGCGGTTCGACTTGGTCGACGTGGCACTCGCGCCGGCCGAACGGCGCGAGTACGATCGGCTGGGACAGTGACGGCCGAGATCGACGGGCTGGGCCACCGCACCGAATTCACTTACGACACGCTAGGGCGCCTGACCGAAGTCAATTATCCGAACAGCGAGGGGGCCGAACGAGGACAGCCAGCTTTCGGCGGGGGCGAACGGGCGGCGAACCGGGTCGGAACGGGGACACCCAGCTTTTCGTGGCCAGACGCGGTACACCTGGGCTGATGAAACGACCGTAATTTAGGAGGGGTGGAGAGAAAAGGGTATTGT
>CAYODZ010000144.1:0-2513 GCA_964402835.1 uncultured Gammaproteobacteria bacterium
TTGCTCGAGCTTCTGCCGCACTTCAGCGGACAGGCCCCGCACCGATGAATAGTCCATCGTTTCGGGAAGGGCGCGGGTTTCATGGTCGCGCGCACGCTCGACCTGGTCATGCTGGCGCGCGATGTAGCCCGCATACCGCGCTTGAATCTCCACCTGTTCGGCCACCGCCGGGTCGTCGACGCCAGGCCCGGCGCCGCGGCCCATCAACGCCGCATAGTCGACCTCTGGGCGGCGAAGCCACTCGATGGCGCGCTGCCCGTCGATTCGGAGCGCGTCGAGGCGCGCCTGCTCTGCGGTGACCGCATCGCGCTTGCGTTCGAACACCCCCCAGCGCAGGTCATCCACCAAACCCAGCGAACGCCCGACCGGCGTCAAACGCAGATCCGCGTTGTCCTCGCGAAGCGTAAGGCGATATTCCGCGCGGCTGGTGAACATGCGATAAGGCTCAAGCGTGCCGCGGGTGACGAGGTCATCGACGAGCACGCCGATATACGCCTCGTCGCGGCGCGGCGACCAAGGCTCGAGTCCGCGCGTCGCGCGGGCCGCATTGATGCCCGCGAGCAGCCCTTGCGCGGCGGCTTCTTCATAGCCGGTCGTGCCATTGATCTGGCCGGCGAAATACAACCCACCGACAGCGCGCGTCTCGAGCGTCGGCTTCAGGCCGCGCGGATCGAAATAGTCGTATTCGATTGCGTAGCCTGGGCGCGTCAGATGCGCGCGCTCGAAGCCCGGGATGCTGCGCACGAACGCGAGCTGCACGTCGAACGGCAAGCTCGTCGAGATACCGTTCGGATAGACCTCGTTGACGCCCAGGCCCTCGGGCTCGACGAAAATCTGGTGCGAGGCCTTGTCCGCGAACCGCACGACCTTGTCCTCGACGGAGGGACAGTAGCGTGGGCCCGTGCCTTCGATCGCGCCCGTGAACATCGGCGAGCGGTCGAGCGCGGAACGAATGATGTCGTGCGTTTGCGCGGTGGTGTGGGCGATCCAGCACGACACCTGCGTCGGATGGTCGGCCGGACTGCCCATGAAGCTGAAGACGGGACGCGGGTCGTCGCCGGGCTGTTCGGTCAGGCAAGCGAAATCGATCGTGCGCCCGTCGATCCGCGGCGGCGTGCCCGTCTTCAGACGGCCGACGCCGAACGGCAGCTCACGCAGGCGCGCTGCCAATGCGTTAGACGGTGGATCGCCGGCGCGGCCGCCTGGCGCGTTGCGCTCACCGACGTGCATACGGCCACCCAGAAAGGTGCCGACAGTCAGCACGATCGCTGGCGCATGGAACTCGAGCCCCATCGAAGTGACAACGCCGCTAATGCGGTCGCCGTCGAGAAGAAGGTCATCAACGCCCTGCTGGAAGAGGGTCAGGTTCGGCTGGCGCTCGAGTTCAGCGCGGACGAACTGGCGGTACAACTGGCGGTCCGCCTGCGCGCGTGTCGCGCGGACGGCTGGGCCTTTGCTCGCGTTCAGACGCCGGAAATGGATGCCTGCGTGGTCCGCCGCGCGTGCCATCACGCCACCAAGCGCATCGATTTCCTTGACGAGGTGTCCCTTACCGATGCCGCCGATGGCCGGATTGCAGCTCATCTGGCCGAGCGTTTCGATGGAATGCGTGAGCAGTAATGTGCGCGCACCGGCGCGCGCGGATGCCAGCGCAGCCTCAGTCCCAGCGTGTCCGCCGCCGACGACAATCACCTCGAATTGTTCGGGAAAATGCACCGGTGGATGATACCATCGCAGTCAATCTGACCGGGGTCGTTTCACTGTACCGATGAACCGCCAACTGCTCACGCTGCTCTTTGTCCTTGCCTCGTTCATGCCGCAGGGACTGCACGCGAATCCCGCCGTTGCGCCGCCGGCGCTGCTTGCGCTCGACTCCTGTCATCTCGCGGTCCCGCAATTCCCACTCCGTATCGCGGCCAAATGCACTGAACTCGCGGTGCCGGAGAACCCCAACGACCCGGACGGCAAGACGATTGAGCTCTCAATCGCCGTGCTGCCGGCAACGGCCCGCGCCCGCGAGCCGGACCCGTTGGTGTTCATCACCGGCGGCCCTGGCCAGTCAGCACTCGACAGTTACGTCAGCGTCGGCTCGGCATTCTCACGCGTGAACCGCTCGCGCGACATCGTGCTCGTCGACCAACGCGGCACGGGCGAATCGAATGCGTTGCACTGTGCGACGCCCGACAATTTCAACGAGCTGAACGCGTCACCCGAGCAGCGGCGCGAATGGCTCGCCGACTGCCTCGCCGCCCTACCCGGCGATCCGCGCTATTACACGACCAGTGTCGCCGTACGCGACCTCGACGCGGTGCGCGTGGCGCTCGGATACGAACGCGTGAATCTTTACGGAATCTCGTACGGCACCCGCGTCGCTCAAGCGTACGCACGCCGCCACCCCGACCGCACGCGCAGCGTGATTCTCGACGGCGTCGTACCGATGGATCTCGCGCTCGGGCCGGACATTTCGCTCGACGCACAGCGCGCGCTTGAGATGTTGTTCGAACGCTGTGCGG
>CAYODZ010000145.1:0-4913 GCA_964402835.1 uncultured Gammaproteobacteria bacterium
GTTCCGGACCGGCAGGGGCGGGCGCAGTGTCGGGCCCGGTGGCCGGGACGAAGGGCGCGACAAGATCGGGGAACAGGCCCAGCCGCTGGTCTGCGGCCAGCACCGGCGACATGCCGCCGGCGACCGGCCCTGGGGCCGGCGAGATCATTGGCACCGGGCCCGGCGCGGTGGCATCGAAGAGGCGCTGGATGTAATTCATGACACCTGCCGCACCGGTGCGAATGCGGCCTCCCTCTCGGCGATCAGCAGTCGGGCGAAGCCCTGCCGCTCGGCGCGGGTCAGCGCCAGGATCTCGGCGTGGCTCCAGCGATAGCCCGAGGCGATCAGGTGAATCTCGCGGGCGAGGAAGGCGCGGTCGCGCTCCAGCGTGCGTTCCAGGAAGCCAGCCATCGAGAAGGGAACCGCTTGGCGCGTCGCGCATTCGGGGCAGTTGCCGGCGAGGTCCACCTCCAGCGCTGGGTCGGCGGCCTCCAGCGCCGCGGCGGCCCGGGCCAGATCCGGCACCGGCCCTTCAAGCGTCAGACGCTGCGGCAGCGCCTCCGGCGCGCCGGTCAGGTCGCCGCGCCGCGGCAGGCGCAGCAGCGTCTCGCCGAGACGGATCGCGGGAGGATCGCCGCCGGCGCTGCCGTCGGGCTGGCGGCTGGCCAGCAGCGAGGCCAGGTCGAAGCGCATCTCGAAGCGGGCGCCGCAGCCGCCACAGACCGCGTCGGCGACGGTCGCCGCACCGTAGAGCGCCCGGTAGAGCGCCGCCAGGGCCCGGTCACGGTCGCCCATGGTCAGCCGTTCCAGCGCCGGCCCGTGCACGCAGCCCGGCGCCGACACCGCCAGCCGGGCCAGCAGCACGTCGGCATCCACCGCGCGCCGTTCGTCCTCGCCGGTAAGCGGTGCGAAGGCCAGCCCGTGCGCGCCATTCGCGCCGAACTTCAATGGGGCCCGCGCTTCCATGGCGCGCCTCAGAACTCTGGCGTTTCGACAACCGCCTCGTCGAGTTCCCACCCCTCGTTCTGCAGGGTCAGGGACTGGATGGCGACGGCATTGTCATTCGCCGACAGCTCTGGCAGGGCGGTGTAGTCCGACGGCCAGCAGCGATAGACCTTGTAGGCGCGCACCGCCACGCCCTGCAGGTTCATCAGGGTGATGACGATGTCCTTGCGGAAATGCAGCAGGCTGACGCCGCCCAGTCCCTCGGGGCTGTAGACCTCGTTGGCCCATTCCTGGAAGCGTGCATCATGGGTGACACCGCGTTCCAGCACGATCGGTTCGTGCTTGGTCAGGCCGGGGCTGCAATACTGGTGCGGGGCGACGTTGCCGGGGCGGTGGTTGAGCACCTCCGTCGACCGGGTCAGCGCGCCGACCTTGCTGACGCCGGCGACCACGGTGCCATCGACCAAGACTTGGAACAGGAAGGTCCGGTAGGGATCGTAGCGATGCGTGTTTACGGAAAATTCGGCCATGTCGCTCCCTCCTCAGACCTGGACCTGACCGGCCAGTTGCCGGATGGTCAGCACGACGAATTCGGCCGGGCGCAGTGGCGCGAAGGCCACCACGACGTTGACGCGGCCGAGGTTGATGTCGTTCTGCGTGGTGGTTGTGCTGTCGCAGCGCACGTCATAGGCATCCGACGCCTTGCTGCCCTGGAGGGCGCCCTGCCGGAACAGGTTCTGCATGAAGGCGCCGGCGGCGACGCGGATGGTCTGCCACAGCGGTTCGTCATTGGGCTCGAACAGCGCGAATTGCAGCCCGCGATAGAGGCTTTCCTCGATGAACAGCGCCAGGCGCCGGACGGGCACGTACTTGTAGTCGTTCTCGCCCGAATTGTCGAAGCCCGCCATGGTGCGCGCGCCCCAGACCACGCTGCCGCCGGCGAAGGTGCGCAGCGTATTGATGGCCAGCGGATTGGTGACGCCATTCTCGGCATCCGAGACGCGGTATTCCAGCCCGCGCCCGCCGAGAATCGAGGTTTCCAGCCCCGCCGGCGCCTTCCAGACGCCGCGCCGGGTGTCGGTGCGGGCCATGATGCCGGCGATGGTGCCGCCCGGGTCAATTGGCTTCGTCACCGAGGCGACGGTGACGCGCGGCCAGTAGATCGCCGCGTGATCCGTCACCGCGCCGATGCGCAGGTCCTGGATGCCCGCCGCCGCGTCGTCGACATTCTTCCATTCCGAGGGTGGATCGACGATCAGGAAGGCGCGCTCGCGCTGGCAGAAGGCACTGGCCGTGCCCCAGAGAAGTTCGCGGTCGTCATCGTTCTGGCCGTCGCTGCGTGGCAGGATCAGCAGGTTGAAGATGTCGACCTCGCGCTCGATCCGGTCGAAGATGTCCTCGTAATCGCCGACCGCCGGCGTGCCGCCGTTGTTGCCGGGGTTGCCCGGCGTCTGGAAGCTGCCCAGGCCGCTGCCGCCGAAGGCGTAGGCCTGCACGTTGGCGGCGTTCGCCGTCTCGGCGAAGCCGCCCGCCGCGCCGTAGTTGCTGGGCGCGGGCGTGGTGGTCAGCGCCGCGTTGGTGCCGGTGTTCGAGGTGCCCGCGGTGGGTGTGAGCGTGATCCGGTAGCCGGTGCGCTTCACCGTCCAGTTGGGGCCGACGCCGCCCTTGAGCGAGGCCGCCAGCGTGTCCAGATGGGTCATGGTGTTGCGCAGCGAACCGACGCCGTCGGTGCGGGTGTCGCCGGTCAGGAAGGTTGTGCCGGCCCCCGAGAAGGGCGGCGCCGCGGCCGAGGTCAGCACCGGGTCGCCAGTGCCGGGGTCGAAGCTCCAGCCGGTCAGCGTGTTGCGCGCGGCCTCGGCGAAGGCGATCAGCCGCGTGAGGTTGGAATTGGTCGGGAAGGTGGCGCCGCCGCTGTGGATCGCGGTGGTGTAGCCCGTGGGCTGCGGTCGGAAGCGCGAATAGCGCCCGATCTCGATGCCGCCATTGGTCGAGCCCAGTTGCAGCGCCCGGGTGCCGTCGCCGGCGCCGGCGCCGGTAACGACGACACTGTCGTTGGTGCCGCCATTCGAGGTCAGCCGCAGCGACCGGCCGGCCGTGCCCACCGCCGAGAGCGAGGCGGTGACGCCGCCGGGTTGGCCGTTGGCGACCAGCGCCAGCCCGATCTGGGTACCGACCTCGGTCAGCCAGTTGGCGAGATTGCCCACCGGCGCGGGCAGCGTGACCGTCACCGGCGCGCCGCCGTCCACCGCCACGGTGAGCAGGTTGCCCACCGCCAGCGCCGTGTCCAGCGTCGCCACCGCGGCGGCGTCGGTGTTGTCCAGCACCAGGGCGCTTTGCGAAAATCCCGCGCCGGTCGGGTTCAGCGCTGCGCCGCCCGGCAGCGCGGCCTTGGCCAGCGTCGAGTTCTCCTTCAGGTGATCAACCGCGTAGCGCGCGGCGTTGGGATCCATCGACAGGTCGCCGAAGAACTCGTTCTCCGAGATCACCACGGCGCCGTTGGCATCGACCGAGCGGCGGAACAGCTCGATGTTGAAGGTCAGCTCCGGCGTCACCGTGTCATAATCGACGATGGCGCGCAGCTCCGCGCCCAACGTTCCGGCGCTACGGGCGGTCAGTTCCAGCACACCGGTGCCGCCGTTGGAATTGTGCAGCACCACGTCGGCCGGCGCGACGCCGGCGCCCGCCACCCGGCAGACGATGGCATCGGCGCCGCCGTTCAGGAAGAACTGCTTCACCTGGGTGACAAGTTCGCCATAGCTGGTGTCGTCGCCGAAATTCTGCTCGAGCTGGTCGATACTGCGAATTGGCGTGGGCCGCTCCAGCTCGCCCTTGCGGGCCATTCCAACGAAGAGTGCGGTAGAGGTGGCGACCCCGGTGATGGTCCTGACTCCGGAGGATTGTTCCTCGACATAGACACCGGGATAGGTAAGCCGTGGTGACATAATGATAGCTCCCAGTCAGCGGACGCGACAGGCCGTCCGGCCGCAGGAAATCGACGGTCGAAAGCTCCGTGCACGGACGGGGTGATACGGCCGAGGGTCAAGACAATCGCCGGGCCGCCGGGCAAAGTAACTATAGAAGAGAACTGAATTCCGTGGGAGAAGTACTGGTCTCATTTTTAGTTACTTATTCGGCATCCGGCAATCACACAGGCATGCTATGTTTCCGCCTCCTTCTTCAGGGTGCCGAACGAGGGTGTTGAACCGAGTGATTGCTGGCATCGACCCACTTCAACGTCATGCGACCGCTTGGTAGCCGGTTGACCTATACCCGATTCGACTTTTATCCAGTCTTTTCATAACTAATAGAAATCGATGTCTACTGCCGGCGCAGCCGTGCCCGCCGACCTCCGTTGTGGCCGCCTTGCCTGCTGCGTGGGTCGAGGTGACGCCGGGGATCAGATCAGGGCCGTCAATCGAGGTAGCCCTTTCAGTAAGATGGGCCACCATTTGTCGGCGGCATCGCCGAGGTGAACCGTGATGCGCCGAGCGTGTAGCGACAACGTCGCCGCGACCTTGAGCACCTGCTCGCGCATCCGTATCAGACTCCACCCCTGGTGCGTCCGGCTCTCCAGCAAGCGCCGCAGCCCATGTAGGACCTGGTAGGCGTAGAGGCTCAGCAGCAGGCTCACTTCGTTGCGCGCCATCACGTCCCGGACGGTAGAGTCGCCGTGATCCCTCGAAGAGAGATGCACATCGAGGGCCGATTTCACTTCGCCCATGTGAGCTTCGACGCTGCCCCGCTTGCGGTACAAGGCCAGGATTTTCACCGGCGGCCAAACGAACTTACCGAGGTTGGTGACCAGGAAGACGCTATGCAGAATCAGAACATCGGGGCGTTCCTGCACCACCAGCACCACACGCCGAGGCGCCGGCCAAAAACCAGCTTGATACTCAAGGTCATGGCACCATTCCCGAGGCTGCTCGGGTGGGCGGCCTCGGGGCCGTTTCAGGTACGGCGCCGCCAGCGTCTGAAGCCCCGAGTGACTG
>CAYODZ010000146.1:0-23379 GCA_964402835.1 uncultured Gammaproteobacteria bacterium
CTCGACGGCGTCGTACCGATGGATCTCGCGCTCGGGCCGGACATTTCGCTCGACGCACAGCGCGCGCTTGAGATGTTGTTCGAACGCTGTGCGGCGGACGCCGCCTGCGCAGAACGATTCCCAAACCTTCGTGACGGGTTCGCCCGAATCCAAACGCAGCTGCGTGATGCGCCGGTCCAGCTCGTGCTTGCCGACCCAGTCACCGCAGAGCTCACTGAATCCGTATTCACGGACGAGTATTTCAGCGGCATCGTGCGCATGTTCAGTTACGCACCGGAAACCGTTGCGCTGCTGCCGTTGCTGATCGACCACGCCGCGACCACCGGCGATTTTGCGCCACTCGCTGCGCAAACGTTGCTGGTTCTGCAAGAACTCGGCGACTCCATCGCGACCGGTATGCACAACGCAATCGTTTGCACAGAGGATTTGCCGTTCATCGACGATGGCGATGCCATGCGTGCGCGGCTCGGCGAAACCTATCTCGGCGCCAATACCCTCGAATACCTGGTGGAGGCGTGCGAGCTGTGGCCGCGCGGCATGATCGATGACGACTTTAAACAGCCGTGGACGAGTGACATCCCGACGCTGGTGCTGTCCGGGGAGGCGGACCCGGTGACGCCGCCTGCGAACGGCGAGCACGTTGTCCAAACGCTGTCGAACGCGAAACACATCGTCGGCCCCGGCCAAGGCCACGGCCTGTCGCTGCGCGGCTGCATCCCACGTCTGATGACCGAATTCGTCGACGCGGCGGACCCAGAAGCGATTAATGCCGAATGCGTCGACCGCCTCCAACCATCGCCATTCTTCCTCCGCTTCACCGGGCCGAATCCATGATCCGCATCGACGCCATCGGCAAGTCATTCGGCGAAGTGCGCGCGGTCGACAGCGTGAGCTTCACCGCGCCCGATGGCCGGATCACCGGGCTGCTCGGACCGAACGGCGCGGGTAAGTCCACGACCTTGCGGATGCTGTACACCGTATTGCAGCCCGACCGAGGCACCGCGTTCGTGGACGGCCACGATGTGCGCGAGGCGCCGCTCGAAGCGCGGCGCGCGATGGGTGTGCTGCCGCACGGCACAGGGCTGTACCCGCGACTGACTGCACGCGAAAACATCGCGTACTACGGCCGGCTGAACGGGATGCGAGGCCCGCACCTCGAAAAGCGCGTCGATCTGCTCGTGGACATGCTCGAGATCGGTGAGTTCGCAGACCGCCGCGCGAAGGGCTTCTCGCAAGGTCAGCGCATCAAGGTCGCGCTCGCGCGTGCGATGGTTCACGACCCACGCAACGTGGTGCTCGATGAGCCGACCAACGGTCTCGACGTCATGGCGACGCGCGCGTTGCGGGAGCTCATCCGGAAACTGAAGGCCGAGGGTCGTTGCATCCTGTTCTCCAGCCACGTCATGCAGGAAGTCAGCGCGTTGTGCGACGACATCGTCATCATCGCGCACGGTCGCGTCGTCGCGCAGGGCTCGCCTGCTGAATTGCGGGAACGCGCGGCCGAAGACGACCTCGAGGAAGTGTTCGTGCGCGCCATCATGTCCGCGGAGCACGCATCATGATGCGCGGTGCGTGGACGGTGTTCCTGAAGGAGTCGATCGACAACCTGCGCGATCGGCGCGCGGTGATGTCGTCGTTGCTGATGGGGCCCATTCTCGGTCCCGCAATTTTCGCGGTTGCGATGACCGCCGTGCTCACGATCACGGCCGGGCAGCTCGAGAAGCCGCTTGAGATGCCGGTGATCGGCGCCGAGCACGCACCAAACCTGGTCGCGTGGCTCGAACAGCGCGACGTCATCATTCTCGACGTGCCGGACGACCCCGAGCAAGCCGTGCGCGACGGCGACCACCATGTCGTCCTGATTATCCCCCCGTCGTACGACGAGCAGTTCCGCGCCGGCACCCCCGCAAGCGTACGCATGATGGTCGACCGCTCGAACCGAAAAGCGCAGGCAAACATCAGCCGCGCGCGTGGCCTGCTGAACGCGTACGGTGAAACGATCGGTCGGCTGCGTCTGATCGCGCGCGGCGTGAGTCCTGCGGTCGTGAATGCCGTGGCGATCGAGACCGACGACCTCGCATCGCCAGAAGCCCGCGCATCGCTCATCCTCGGCATGTTGCCGTACCTGATTGTGATTTCGATGCTGATGGGCGGCTTCTACCTCGCGATCGACACGACCGCCGGCGAACGCGAGCGCGGCTCGCTCGAGGCGCTCTTGACGACACCGCTGACGCGCGGCGCGTTGATCGGCGGCAAGCTCGCCGCCACGTTCGCATTCTCGGTGCTCGCGCTGATGCTTGCGCTCGTCGCGTTCTACATCGTCATTCCGCTCGTCCCGCTCGATCGGGTCGGAATGATCATCAATTTCACGCCGTGGATGGCCGTCCAGATTTTCCTGGTAAACCTGCCGTTCGCACTGTTCGGCGCCGCGCTGCTCACCGTGGTCGCGGCGTTCACGCGCAGCTTCAAAGAGGCGCAAACTTGGTTGTCGGTGGTGCTGTTCGTACCGATGATTCCGACGTTCGTCATCCTGATCCTGCCTTTCCAGTCAGCGACCTGGATGATGGTCGTGCCGAGCTTGAGCCAAGGCGCGCTGGTGAACCAGGTCATCCGCGGCGAAACGCTCGATCTCGTGCAGGTGGCGCTCTCGTGGGGCACAACGCTGTTGTACGGCTTCGGCCTCGGCGCAATCGCGGCGCGGCTCTACCGGCGTGAGGCGGTCCTCGGCTGATGGAAAAGGCGAATCCGCAAAGCGTCAGACTTCGCCGCTTCGGCCTCGCCGTCATCACTTACGCAATTTGGGCCGGCTTCATGCTGTACGTCGATGCGCTGGACCTGTTCCATTTCGAGATTGCCGGCTTCGTGATGCCGCTGTGGTGGATGCTGGCGGGTATGTTGTTCGCGAATGTGTTTTTCTTCGCGCTCTTGGCGACGGGGCTGAACGAGCGCTTCGCTGACCCTAGCCTCACAACGGCGATGATTCTCGTCGCGCTTAACTGGGCCATCATCACGGCCGGCGGCCTGCCCGACGCACGCGCGTTGAGCTTCACGGCGTTCATCGTGATTTTCCTGTTCGGGATTTTCAATCAGCGGTCCATGCGCTACGTTGTCTGCGTCGTGTACTCGATGCTGGGCTATGGGGCGGTGGTCTACGCGACACTCCCCGCGGACCCGTCGGATGCGCGAATCAGCTTTGAGTTGATGCAGGGCGTATTGCTCTTCGCGATGTTGTTCTGGGTGTCGTTCTTCGGTACCTACGTGGGCCGTTTGCGCGAACGGCTACACACGCGCCACGGTGAACTCAAGCAAGCGCTCGCGCTCGTCGAGGAACTCGCCGCGCACGATGACCTGACCGGCCTCTACAACCGCCGCTTCGTGATGGGCGCACTCGCCCGGGAGCAACAGCGCTTTGCGCGACACGGCACCCCGTTCGCCGTCATCCTGCTTGACCTCGACCGCTTCAAGGAAGTTAACGATACGCACGGCCATCCGGCGGGCGACGAGCTCCTGAAAGCATTCGTGCAAAGGATCATCAGCGAAGTTCGCGATATCGACTTGGTGGGCGCCGGCCGCGATCTCACGGAAGCGGACACGATTGGCCGATTCGGCGGCGAGGAGTTCATCGTCGTGCTGCCGGACACCGGGCTTGCGGGCGCACGGCTGGTGGCAGAACGTATTCGCGAATGCGCAGCGTCGAAGCCGTTCACAACCGCGGTCGGCGAAATCGATATCACGGTCTCCATCGGCGTCGCACAGTACCGCCGCGACGAATCAATCCGCAGTATCTTGGAGCGGGTGGACAGGGCGCTGTATGCAGCCAAGCATGCCGGGCGCAACCGGGTCGCCGTTGCGCCGCCCGAGCCCGATGGAACACCAATGGTGAGTCCCGTCTAGCTGACCTTGAAGCCCGGCGGGAGCGAGATCTCCACGCTCAGCGGTAGATGGTCCGAAAACGCATGTGGCAGAACCTTCGCGCCGATCACGTCGATACTCGGGGTCACCAACACGTGGTCAATGTCGTGCTCCGGGCGCCAACTCGGGAACGTGTGCAGCACCTCATCCGGTTCACGCAGACCCGTTCGACGGAAGAGTTCGTTCATCTCCGGGCTTCCGGGCCTTGAATTGAAATCGCCCATCAGCACGGCGTGCGGGTGGTCTTCCATCATTTCGGCGAGAAACGAGAACTGGCTTCGGCGGGCGCGCTGGGTGAGCGCGAGGTGGACGTGAAAAACAGCGAGCGAATCATCGCCGCCGCCGAAGCGCGCAACCATCACAGCGCGGCCGGGAATCAAACCGGGCAGTGGATACTCTTCGACGTTGCGCGGCGTCAGCCGGCTCAGCATCCCGTGTGCATGCTGCGCGAAGGAACCGAATCGACGATTCACTTTGTGATGCCAGTACGGAAAGTCCGCTTTGCGCGCGAGGTATTCCGTGAGATTCACGTAGCCCGATCGCCTGCTGCCTGCATCGGTTTCCTGCAGCCCCACGATGTCGTGGCCGGCCAACACCGCCGCGATCCGATCCAGGTTACGGTGACGACCGGCATGGTGGAGGAAGTGCTTCCAGCCGTGTGTGAGGTATTCCGCGCGGCCGCGCGTTTCGATGCCCACTTGAATGTTGTAGGACAGGAGGCGAAGCGTCGGGCGGGTGACGTCACCGACGGCGACCTGTTCGGGCAGCGATAAGCTCATAGCCCCAATCTGCGACCCTAAGCCGGCGAAAGCAAGTCGGTCGGCACCGTGATTTGGTACCGCGCATCGAGCTTGCCGCCGACAACAACTTGGCGCTTGCCAGCGCCGACGAAAACGCGCGCGCGGTCGACTTCGGCGTTCCACGGGTGTGCATGCCGGTCTGCGAACCACAAAAACAAGCGATTCACTTGAACGTGCCGCGACCAGCCCAGCAACTGGGTCAGCGCCGGTACGTCCAGAGCGTGTGCGGTGGCGAACAGGGCGTCGACCGCTTGGAAC
The DNA here is from genome assembly GCA_964402835.1 of uncultured Gammaproteobacteria bacterium. GTDB lineage: Bacteria > Pseudomonadota > Gammaproteobacteria > Natronospirales > JAIVGZ01 > JAIVGZ01. Next base: position 4,971 of record CAYODZ010000146.1, read on the forward strand.
GTCATTGCGTCCGGAAGCAGGGCGACCGACTCGAGCAGCGCCCGTTCCGGCGACGCAATCCACATCGACCAGTCCCAGGGTCCCCACTGGATTGGGACAATGCCTGCACGGACGCGTGGCGGCAGCAGTTCGAAGCGGGTCACGCGCGCCGTCTCGCGGAGCTTCACCTGCGCCACCCACGCCGGTAACTTCGCACGACCGAACAGCTCGACAGTGCGCGCATCGCCCACGGCCCAGCCGTGCAATGCGAGCGCGGTGGGCCCGCCAACGTGCAAGGGAAGGCCTGCGCGCTGTAGCGAAATCGCGAGCTGCTGCCAGCGTAGCGGCCGCGCGAGCGCCTGATCGGGTCCCCGCAGATACGCACCGCGGCCGACGAGATGCAGCCAACCCGATTTCACATAGCGGTCGAGCGCAGCGCCCGTCAGCCCCGCGGCCAGTAGTTGTTTACGGGTCACGACGAGCCCTTCCGGGGCCACTTGGTGGAGTAAAGCGAGTGATGCGCGGGTCGCCATGGTTTACACCTCGGTCATTCGACGGGCTTATGGCCCGAGTATAGCTATTTACCGATGCAGAAACTCGAAAATATTTGACCGAGCAAATCCTCGGTCGTGACGGTGCCCGTGATCTCGCCGAGCGCATCCTGCGTGAGGCGGAGCTCCTCGGCGAGCAATTCGCCGGCGCGGCGCGTCTCCAGCGCATCAAGGCCCTCGACCAAATGGCGGCGCGCGCGCGCAAGCGCGTCGAGATGCCTACGGCGCGCGCTGAACGCGCCGCCGGACGCTCGCCAACCGGCGACAGCTTTGAGATGGGTATAGAGCGCGTCCATGCCCGCGCCGGTTTTCGCCGAGACGCGCACAGTGTCGCCCTCGCACCCCGCCGCCTCGCCGGTGAGGTCGATCTTGTTGTGGACCACGGTGACCGACCGACCGGCCAGCACAGCATCGAGCTCAGGCGCTGGCGCGGTGTCGCTGGCATCCACGACCCGCAATACCCGATCGGCCCGTGCAATCTCGTCATGCGCACGCCGCACGCCTTCCTGCTCGATTGCGTCGTCTGTGGCTTCGCGTACGCCGGCCGTGTCGATGATGCGCACGGGCATGCCCCCGATGAGAATGTCCTCGCGCAACACGTCGCGCGTCGTGCCCGGCGTCGGCGTCACGATCGCCGCGTCGTGACCGGCCAGCCGGTTGAGTAGGCTGGATTTACCGGCATTCGGCGCGCCGGCAATCACCACGACCAGTCCATCGCGCAACAACGCGCCCTGCCGCGCTTCCGCGAGCAGCGCGTCGACCTGCCCAACGAGCGAGCGAACGCATTGCGCGATGTCGCCATCGGCAAGAAAGTCGACTTCTTCGTCGGGGAAATCGATGGCGGCTTCGACGAAGGCGCGGACCTCCGTCACGCCGTCGACGACCGCGTGCACGAGCGTCGAGAATTCGCCTGATAGCGATCGCAATGCCGCCCGCGCCGCGTCATCCGATGCGCTGTCGATCAAGTCGGCAATCGCTTCTGCTTGGGCGAGGTCGAGCTTGCCGTTCAAGAATGCGCGTTCGGAGAACTCGCCAGCGCGCGCGGCACGCGCGCCAAGCGCGAGGACGTGCGCAAGCACGCGGTCGAGCACGACCGGGCCGCCGTGCCCATGCAGTTCGAGCACGGGTTCGCCGGTGAAAGAGTTTTGATCCGGAAAAAAGAGCGCGAGACCGTCGTCGAGCGTCGCGCCGTCGGCGTCGCGGAACAATGCGTGCGTGGCGTGACGCGCGTTAGGTAGCCGGCCGAGCAGTGCGCGCGCGATGTCGGGTACGCGCGGCCCCGACACCCGGATGATGCCGATGCCGCCGCGCCCGGGCGGCGTTGCGATTGCGGCGATGGTGTCTTGCAGGTGCATCCGCTCCCACACTCAAAAAACTAGTCTTTAGCGCCGGCTTCGATTTTCTTGGTGATGTACGCCTGCTGGCTCAGCGAGATCAGGTTGTTCACGAACCAGTACAGCACGAGGCCCGACGGGAAGAACGCGAAGAACACGGTGAACACGATCGGCAGGAACATCATCACTTTCGCCTGCACTGGATCGACCGGCGCTGGGTTCAGACGCTGCTGCAGGAACATGCTCGCGCCCATCAGCACCGGCAGCACGAAGTACGGATCGCGCGCGGAAAGGTCCTGAATCCACAGCATGAACGGCGCCTGGCGCAGTTCGACCGACTCGAGCAGCACCCAGTACAAGGCGATGAAGACGGGGATCTGAACGAGAATCGGTAGACAGCCACCGAGCGGGTTGATCTTGTCCTTCTTGTACAACTCCATCATCGCCTGGTTCAGACGCTGGCGATCGTCTTTGTACCGCTCTTGCAGCGCCTTCATGCGCGGCTGGACCTTGCGCATCTTGGCCATCGAGCGATAACTCGTTTCCGAAAGCTTGAAGAAGACGAGTTTGATCAACACGGTGAGGAAAATAATCGCCCAGCCCCAGTTGCCGACCACCGAATGAATCTTGTCGAGCAACCAGAACAGCGGTTCGGAGATAAATGTCAGCCAACCATAATCGACCGTCCGCGCGAGGCCCGGCGCCACCTCAGACAAGCGGTCCTGCAGTTTCGGGCCGAGATACAGGCGCGACGCAAGCGTCGTGCTTTCTCCGGGCTCCAGACTGATGGCGGGCGCGCGCGTTCCGATTGCATACCGGCCGCCGTCGAGCATCAAGGTGTAGTAATGGTTGACGGAATCTGACGGTGGAATCGCGGCCGCGATGAAATAATGTTGAACCATCGCTGTCCAGCCGCCCGGGAAATCACCCGCGAACGGATCAGCGACGATGTCTTCAAAATCGATCTTTCGATACTTCGTGCCGTCGTGCACCGCGGCGCCGAGGTAGGTCGGCATGAACCACGACGGTTCGACCGGCACCGCGGCGGTTCGTTGAAGCTGTAGATACTGCGCGCCCTGCCAAAGCTCACTACGGCGGTTCTCAATTTGGTGCTCAACGCTGACTTCGTAATCGCCACGCTTGAACACGTAAGTCTTGGTCACGCGCAGACCGGTCCCGTCGTCGAAGGTCAGCGGCACGCGGACTTCATCGGCGTCGCCGAGCCGGTATGTCGCGCGTTCGGCGCGCCACGTCGCGTGATGCGTCGGTGCGCGCTCATCATTACTCAGCAGCCCGCCCTGCACGATGAAGAACACCGGCAGCTCGTCCGACAGCAGTGGGAACGGTGTGTTCGGGTCGTCTTTCTCAAGCGGATAATCGAGCAGCCGAAGCGATCGCAAGTCGCCGCCTGCGCTGTCTATCTCGACGGCGAGCACATCGGTTTCAACGCGGATACGCTGTTCGCTGCGCACGACTTGTGCGGTTTGGGTCGGTTCGGTCGAACGCGCTTCGACGGGCGTCGAGGGAAGGTCGGGTAAGTCGTCGGCGCGTTGTGGCGCTTGTGTGTCACCTGCCGTCACCGGCTGCGCGACCGGTCGCGCAGAGTAGTCCTTCTGCCATTCTTGCCATATCAGGAACAGCACCAGCGCGAACGCGGCGTACAGGAAGAAACGCGGGTTATCCATGGTGGTGACGAGGTTCCGTGGGTTGGGGCACCGGGTCAACGCCGCCCGCATGCCACGGATGGCAACGCGCGATGCGTTTCACGGCCATCCAGCCACCGCGCAACGCGCCATGGCTGTCGACCGCCTCAAGTGCGTACGAGGAGCAAGTTGGATAATAGCGGCACCGCGGCCCGATGAGCGGACTCACCAGCACGCGGTAGGCGTTGATTAGGGTTTTTACGACGGTTCGCATCGGCCTGGAAGTGCCCTGTAATGACGGTCGAGGCTGGCGCGCAATTCGCGGTTATCCAGTTTGTCAGCACCGGGCCGCGCCATCACGACGATGTCGATGCCGGCGAGCGCTTGCTGATGTTCGCGAAATGCCTCCCGCGCAAGCCGTTTTAGCCGATTACGCGAAGTCGCGCGCCGGGCGGCCTTGCGGGAAATCGCAAGCCCAAGCCGGGCGATCGCCAGACTGTTTGCGCATCCCAGCAGTGTGAAAGATTGATCGGCGCTGCGTTTGCCGCGCTCGAATACCCGTGCAAAATGCTGCTTGTCCGAAAGCCGCGCGTCGCGCGGCAACCGAGCGTCCCGTTTTACGGGCAGAGCTTTGCCCGGCCTTTCGCTCGGCGCGCTTTCAAAACCTTGCGGCCATTCTTGGTGGCCATACGGGCGCGGAACCCGTGGGTGCGGGCGCGGCGGAGGTTGCTGGGCTGGTAAGTTCTTTGCATGGTATTCAATCCGATTTTCGAGGGGCGAAGCCTACTGGCGAGCACCGCTAATGTCAATCTTTTGAATGTGTCCCGGCCCTGTGGATAACCCCGCTCCCGCGCGCTAGACTGGCCCCCTTCACGTTGTGACCTGGTTGGGGGAAACGCTTTGGACGCCACATTGTGGCAGCGCTGCATTCGTCGGCTCGAGGGGGAGCTATCGGAGCAACAGCTGAATACATGGATTCGTCCGCTACAGGCGGTCGAGGAGCCGCAGGTGCTCCGCTTGTACGCGCCCAACCGTTTCGTGGTCGACTGGGTATCCGAGCACTTCCTAGCCCGCCTCAGCGAGATTGCGGTCGAGCTCAAACCCGCGGATGCACCGCGCGTTGTTCTCGAAATTGGCTCGTCGGCCGTCACCCCGCCGCCGACGCCCCAGCCCCCGCGGATCAACGGGGGCGGCCCCTCGCCCGCCCGGCCGATGCCCGGCGCAACGCGCCTAGACCCTCGGTTCTCGTTTGAGAATTTCGTCGAGGGCAAGTCCAACCAGCTCGCGCGCGCTGCGGCCCAGCAGGTGGCCGAGAATCCGGGCCACGCCTATAACCCGTTCTTCGTCTACGGTGGGGTCGGCCTGGGCAAGACCCATTTGATGCACGCCATTGGCAACGCGATTTTGAAACGCAATCCGCAGGCGAAAGTCGCGTACCTGAATTCCGAGCGTTTCGTCGCCGATATGGTCAAGGCGCTGCAGCACAACACGATCAACGAGTTCAAGCGGTTCTACCGCTCGGTCGACGCACTGCTCATCGACGACATCCAGTTTTTCGCCGGCAAAGATCGCACCCAGGAAGAGTTCTTTCATACTTTCAACGCGCTGCTGGAGGCCCATCACCAGGTGATCTTGAGCTGCGATCGCTACCCGAAAGAGGTGAACGGTCTCGAAGAACGCCTTAAATCGCGCTTCGGGTGGGGTCTCACGGTCGCGATCGGCCCGCCGGAACTCGAGACGAGCGTCGCCATCTTGATGACCAAAGCCGCGGACGCCGGTGTCGATTTGCCGCACGAAGTCGCGTTCCTGATCGCGAAACGCATCCGGTCCAACGTGCGCGAGCTCGAGGGCGCCCTGCGCCGCGTAATCGCGAATTCCAATTTTACCGGCCAACCGATTACGCTGGACTTCGCGCGGGAAGCGCTCCGCGACCTATTGGCGCTTCAGGACCGATTAGTCACAATCGACAATATTCAAAAGACGGTGGCCGAGTATTTCAAAATCAGAATCTCGGACCTACAGTCAAAGTCTCGCAGCCGTTCGGTCACGCGGCCGCGCCAGATGGCAATGGCGCTTGCAAAAGAACTGACGAGTCACAGCTTGCCGGAGATTGGTGAGGGATTTGGGGGACGCGACCATACGACGGTCTTACACGCGTGTCGAAAGGTGAAGGAGTTACGTGACCAAGACCTCCGATTCGACGAGGATTATCTGAACCTGTTGAGGACTCTGACAACATGATGTGGAGAGCCTGTGGATAGTCTTGGGGATAAGTTCATCCCCCGATTTATCCACAGGTTCCGTACAGGTCCCGGACGGGTTATATGTGGGCTATACCGCATTAGAAACTCTGTAAAAACATGATTTCTAAACGATTTTAGGAATGGTGCACAGGCGGGCGGGGCCTTAATAATCGTAGTAAAAAGAGATTTTTCAATCTTTAATAACAGCCAGATGCAAGGGGCAAACCATGAAGTTCCAGGCTGATCGAGAGACTTTGTTGAAACCGATTCAAGCGGTTGTCGGGGTGGTTGAACGACGCCAGACGATGCCGATCCTCGCCAACATGTTGTTGGTCGCGAATGAGCACGGCTTGTCCGTGACGGCGACCGACCTCGAGGTCGAGCTCGTTGCGAATGCGACATTGGATGTGTCGCAGCCCGGCGAAGTCACCGTGCCTGGTCGAAAGCTTCTCGACATTTGCCGCGCACTGCCTGACGGCGCGAAGGTCAACGTGTCGCTCGACAAGGGCAAGCTCGTCATCAAGTCCGGGCGCAGCCGCTTCACGCTGTCGACGTTGCCGGCTGGAGAATTCCCATCCGTCGATGACATACAAAGCCGGGAACAGATCGAGGTCGGGCGCGGCGTGGTCAGCGAACTCATCGATCGCACCCATTTCGCCATGGCGCAGCAGGACGTTCGGTACTACCTCAACGGGATGCTGCTCGAGCTTCGTGAGGGGCGTATTCGCGCAGTCGCGACCGATGGTCATCGCCTCGCAATGTGCGAAGCGGAGACTGCAACCGGTGACACCATTCAGGTCATCGTGCCGCGCAAGGGTGTCCTCGAGTTGCACCGAATGCTCGGCACCGAAGAGGGTAATGCGACGGTCGCGTTCGGTACGAACCATCTCCGCGTGACGCTTGGCGGTGCGCGTTTGACGACGAAGTTGATTGACGGCCGCTTTCCGGACTACGAACGGGTGTTGCCTAAGGGCGGTGATAAAGACGTGGTGGCCGACCGGCAATTGCTGCGTGAAGCGCTCCAGCGTGCCTCCATTCTGTCGAATGAGAAGTACCGCGGCGTGCGTCTCCAGCTCGCGGAAAACTTGCTGAAGATCCAGGCGCACAACCCAGAACAGGAAGAAGCCGAGGACGAGGTCGAGGTGAAATACGGTGGTCCTGAGATGGAAATCGGCTTTAATGTCAATTACTTACTGGACGCGCTTGGCGCGGTGACCACGAACGACGCGCGCATCACGCTGACGGACGGAAATAGCAGCTGCTTGATCCGGGAGCCTGGCAACGATCAGTGCAAGTACGTTGTGATGCCGATGCGGCTCTGACCGTCAGTGGCGGCCTGCTGCGACGGCCGGACCGAACTCGCCGCTGCCGCTTCCCTCGACTGCGCGGCTAATTGACTGCCGCCTTGGATGACGGTGCCTACCGCGGCACAATGTGCGGCGCCTTCGGTCCAGGGCTTACCCACGGCCGTCTCGGTCGCTCCCGGCGAGTTGTCCGTCCGCTCCGCTGGCCGGTCGGGCGACTGGCGTGTCCCGTTGGTGCCTGACCCCATGCGTCCCTTGGCACCTGTAGGAGCGGCACCTTTGTGCCGCGATGCTAGGGTGAAGGCATGCTCCGCTCACTGACCGTCCAGGACTTCCGCTGCATCGAACGGGCTGAGCTCGAGTTCGCGCCGGACTTGAACCTAATCGTCGGGCCGAACGCGTCCGGCAAGACGACCCTCCTCGAAGCGATCTTCTTCCTCGGCCGCGCACGCTCGTTTCGGACCGCACGCATCGGCCCGCTGATCCGAGACGGCGCCAACGAGCTTCTGGTCTCCGGCCAAATTGCGCAGGGTGCTCGCACAATCCCCATCGGCCTTCGGCGAGGCCGGCGGGGCGGGGAGATGCGGCTCGCGGCGCAGCCCTTGAAAAGCCTCGCTGACCTCACTGAAGCCTTCCCCGTACAGATTCTCGACCCGACGGTCCATGGGCTGCTCGACGGCGGCCCACGGGAGCGCCGGCGTTTCCTAGACTGGGGCGTGTTCCACGTGGAACAAGGCTTTCATTTGGCCTGGCAGCGATATAGCCGGGCGCTTCGCCAGCGGAACAGCGCGCTGCGCGCGCAGGCTGATCGGCGCGATGTCGCGCTCTGGGACCGTGAGCTGCTAGAGGCGGGGGGCTTAATCGATGCCCACCGACGCCGCTACCTCGAGGCATTGACGCCCGGTCTTCAGCAGACAGCGACTGCGCTGCTGGCCACCGAGGAGGCTGTTGAACTCGAGTATCACCCAGGGTGGGGCCGTGAATTGGACTTTGAAGCCGCGCTCACCAAGAGCTGGGTGCGGGACCGGCAGTCTGGGTCGACCCAGGTCGGACCCCACCGCGCCGACCTCCTCATTCACCTAGGTCGCCACCGTGCGCAGGAGCGGGTCTCACGGGGCCAGCAGAAGGTGCTCGCGGGCGCGTTGGTCCTCAGTCAGCTCACGGAGTATCACCGCCGGACCGGGCGCGCCGCCGCCCTGCTCGCCGATGACGTGTCCGCAGAGCTGGATCCGGCCCATCTGGTACGCTTTCTGGACCTCGCGCGAGCCGGGGCCAGTCAGCTGTTCATCACCGCCATTCGGCCTGATTCGCTACCGCCAGAAGTGCTTGATTCGGCACGGATGTTCCACGTGGAACAGGGACACGTAAAAACGCCCGAAAGCCTTTGATTCTGCTACAATTGGTCGTCCGAATACCGAGTGGGAAACATGACCGACCAGAAAACCTACGATTCCAGTAAAATCAAGGTCTTAAAGGGACTTGACGCGGTTCGCAAACGTCCCGGCATGTACATCGGCGACACCGACGACGGAACCGGCCTCCACCACATGGTTTTTGAGGTCGTCGACAACGCGATCGACGAGGCGCTCGCCGGTTACTGCAGCAACATCTCGGTCATCATCCACAGCGACCATTCGGTGACCGTCACCGACGATGGCCGCGGTATTCCGGTCGACATTCACCCCGAAGAAAAACGCTCGGCCGCCGAGGTCATCATGACCGTGCTGCACGCGGGCGGTAAGTTCGACGACGACTCGTATAAGGTCTCGGGCGGATTGCATGGCGTTGGCGTGTCCGTGGTCAATGCGCTGTCCGATTGGCTGCGCCTCACCATTCATCGCGACGGAAAGCTTCATTTCGTCGAGTTCCGCCGCGGCGAACCGATGAAACCGCTCGAGGTCATCGGCGACACCGTCCGTAAGGGCACCGAGATTCGCTTCCATCCGAGCTCGGAAATTTTCACGAACATCGAGTTCCATTACGACATCCTCGCGAAGCGCTTACGCGAACTCTCGTTCCTGAATCCCGGCGTGAAGATTACGCTGATTGATGAGCGCGACGACAAGCAGGACGTCTTCGAATACCAGGGCGGCATCCGCGCATTCGTCGAGCATCTGAATCGCAACAACACGCCACTGCATGAGACCGTGTTCTTCATCAGCGGCGAACGCGATGGGGTTGCGCTCGACGTCGCGCTGCAGTGGAACGACTCGTACCAAGAGAACGTGTTCTGTTTCACGAACACGATTCCGCAGCGCGATGGCGGCACTCACCTTGCCGGTTTCCGTGCAGCGCTCACGCGCACACTGAACCAGTACATCGAGAAAGAAGGCTTCGGCAAGAAAGAGAAAGTACAGCCGACCGGCGACGACGCGCGCGAAGGATTGACGGCCGTGCTGTCGGTCAAAGTGCACGATCCGAAATTCTCATCGCAGACGAAGGACAAGCTCGTCTCGAGCGAAGTCAAATCGGCGGTCGAGTCGCTCGTTTCGGAAAAGCTCGAAGAATTTCTACTCGAGAATCCGCAGCAGGCGAAGCAGATTGTCGCGAAAATCATCGATGCATCGCGCGCGCGCGAAGCGGCCCGCAAAGCACGGGAGATGACGCGCCGGAAGGGTGCGCTCGACATCGCCGGCTTGCCCGGCAAGCTCGCGGACTGCCAGGAGCGCGATCCAGCGTTGTGCGAGATTTATCTCGTCGAGGGTGATTCGGCGGGCGGTTCCGCGAAGCAGGGGCGCGACCGACGCACGCAGGCAATCCTGCCGCTGAAGGGCAAAATCCTGAACGTCGAGCGCGCTCGACTCGACCGGATTCTGTCTTCTGCAGAAATCGGTACGCTGATCACCGCGCTTGGCGCCGGCATCGGCGATGAGTTCAATGCGGACAAGCTGCGCTACCACCGCATCATCATCATGACCGACGCGGACGTCGACGGTTCGCACATTCGCACCCTGTTGCTCACCTTCTTCTTCCGCAACATGCGCGAGCTCATAGAACGCGGCCATATCTATATCGCGCAGCCGCCGCTGTACAAGGTCAAGCGCGGCAAGCAAGAGAACTACGTCAAAGATGATGCGGAGCTCGCGGGCTATTTACTGCAGTCGGCATTAAACGACGCGGAACTGCACGTCGGCGCCGATGCGCCTGCGTTGTCCGCAACCGCGCTAGAGCATCTCGCTCGCAAGTTCCTGGCGGTCGCGGACACGATCAAGCGATTGTCGCGCCGTTTCGACCAACACGTTCTCGAGCGTTTGATTGGCATGCCGCCGGTCACCTTCGACAAGCTCGATGATGCGAGCTGGTTGTCCGACTGGATGGCGCAGTTGCAGTCCGCGCTGAACGCGGACAACTCCGAAGTGCGCTATGAGCTTTCATTGCAGTCAGCGTCGGAACGGGGAAGTTTCGCGCTACGCGTGCTGCGCCATCATCATGGCGTTTCGAGTGATCGTTCGATTCCGCGCGAGTTCTTCAAATCGGTCGAGTATCAATCGTTGACCGACCTCGGTGCGCAGTTGAACGGGCTTATCGATCCGGGCGCCTGGGTGCAGCGCGGTGAACGTAGGCAGCCGATTGGCAGTTTCGGCGCCGCGGTGCAGTGGCTACTCGACGAGGCGAAACGCGGGCAGCACATCCAGCGCTACAAAGGTCTGGGTGAAATGAACCCGACGCAGCTCTGGGAGACCACGATGGATCCGGAGTCGCGCCGGTTGATGCAAGTGAAGATCGAAGACGCGGTTGCCGCGCACGAGGTCTTCACGACGCTGATGGGTGATCAGGTCGAACCGCGTCGCGAGTTCATCGAGCGCAACGCGCTGGCCGCTGCGAACATCGACGTCTGATTTGATTCGCGGCGTTGCGCCGCGAATCACTCAGGCGGTGGTTCGATCGTCGCCATCGTCGAATCAATCCACGCCTTCGCTTCCGCGTTCAACGCCCCGACGGTCTTGCCGTCCGGTGAGATCGGCGGCCCGATGATGACGCTGACCTTACCGCTCCGCGTAATCAATCCTTTGCGCGGCCAGAAGTGGCCGGCATTGACGGCGATTGGAACGACCGGCGCGCCGGTTTCCGTTGCGAGCACCGCGCCGCTCACGCCAAATCGGCGCTGCTCGAAGGCGGGCAACCGCGTGCCTTCCGGAAAAATCATCAGCCAACGCCCGGCCGCCATGACTCGTTTGCCTTGCTCGACGACTTGCATCACTGCCGCACGACCTGTGCCGCGACGAATCGCCGCGGGTCGCATCACCGCGAGCGCCCAGCCGAGAAACGGCACCCACATCAGTTCACGCTTCAGCACCCAGGTGTGCGGCGGACAAATCGCGATCATCGCGACGGTTTCCCAAGCGGACTGATGCTTGCAGAAAATAATGGAAGGCCGGCCCGTAGCGAGGTGTTCGGCGCCTTGCACCGTGTAGCTGAGCCCGCACAGCGCTTCGAGCGTCCCTAACGCGAACCGCGCCCATGAGCGCGCGAGCGCCCAACGCCAACGATACGGCCCAGGGGACGACAGAATGACCAGCGGCGTATAAACGGCGATACCGAGCCCGATCAACAGGATCGCAAGCGCTGAGCGGAACTTCATCATCCGGCGCGTTGCAGGCGTCCGATGTCGGCGACTTCGCCGAAGAGCGAGGCGACGCGCGCGAGCAGGGCGATGCGGTTCGCGCGCACCGCAGCGTCGTCAGCCATCACCATGACGTCTTCGAAGAAAGCGTCGACCGGCGCGCGCAGCGCCGCCAGCTCGCGCAGCGCGCCCGTATAGTCCGCGGTATCGAGCAGCGGGCGCACGATGGCTTCGCGCTCGTTCAGCGCGCGCAGCAGCGTCGCCTCCGCCGGCACCTCGAATAACGACTCGTCCACGTCGCCCGCCGTATTGTCCGCCTGTTTCAGGATGTTCGCGATGCGCTTGTTCGCTGCAGCCAGCGCCGTGGCGTCCGGTAGCTGTGCGAAGGCGTCGACCGCGCGCACGCGCGCGACAAAATCGACAGGCCGTGTCGGGTTGACCGCAAGCACCGCGTCGAACACATCCGGCGGAGTGCCCTCGTCGGCGAGGAACGCGCGCAACCGCTCAATGACGAACGCGACAACTTCATCCGCGAGGTCTTGGTCTCTCAGTTCCGCGGGCAATCCGCCAACCGCTGAGCGCGCGGCGTCCGCAAGATCGATCGGAACGCCGCTATCGAGCAAGATACGCAGCACGCCAAGCGCCGCACGCCGCAAGCCATACGGGTCTTTGTCTCCGGTCGGTCGCGCGCCGATCGCGAACACGCCCACAATCGTGTCGAGACGGTCGGCAAGGGCGAGCGCGCGGCCCTCGGGTGATGCGGGTACGCGATCACCGGCGAAGCGCGGCCAATATTGCTCCTCGATGGCTTGTGCGACGGCTTCGGCTTCGCCGTCGAGCCGCGCGTAATTCAGGCCCATCGTGCCCTGCAGTTCCGGGAATTCGCCGACCATCAGGGTAAGCAGATCGCATTTGGCGAGCTGCGCGGCACGCGCCACATGCTGCGTGTCGGCCGACAGCGCCGGCGCGAGATGCACGGCGAGCGCTGCAACGCGTGCACTTTTGTCCGCGAGCGAGCCGAGTTTGGCCTGGAACGTGACTGCGGCGAGCGCGTCCATCCGATCCGCGAGCGAGTGTTTGCGATCCTGCGCGTAGAAAAATTCGGCGTCCGTGAGACGCGGCAGAATGACGCGCTCGTTACCCTTCTTGACGACTTCGGGGTTGCGGCTGTCGAGGTTTGCGATGGCGATGAAGTGCGGAAGCAGCGAGCCGTCACCGTCGTAGACGGGGAAGTACCGCTGGTGCAGCTGCAATACCGACTCGATGACTTCGACGGGTAGCGCGAGAAACCGGCGGTCAAACGTGCCCGTCACCGGTACCGGCCACTCAACCAGTGCGGCGACCTCTTCGACCAGGGCGGCATCGAGCCGAGGCTGCCCGCCTGCCCGGACGGCCGCTTGGCGCACCATTTCGGTAATCGCGAGATCGAGGCGGCCGTCGGGCGCGTTGGCGCGCACTTTGCCCTCGGCCTCGAGTCGAGCCGGATAATCGTCGGCGTCCGTCAGCGACACGGGGCCGCTACTGAGAAATCGATGGCCGTGCGTCACGCGGTCGGCCGGTACACCGAGTACTTCTCCTGGGACGACATCGCCGTCGAGGAGCATCACGAGCCAGTGGACCGGGCGGACGAACTGCGCATCACTCGCGCCCCAGCGCATCCGTCGCGCGATCGGGAGTCGTGCCAGCGCGGCGTCGACGAGGCCTGGAAGCAGCTCGGCAGCGGGCTGGCCGCGGATTTCGCGCTCGACGACGACCCAGGCGCCCTCGTCGGTCTCGAGCGTTTGCAGTGCATCCGCGGTGACGCCGTTGGCGCGCGCGAAGCCCTCAGCGGCCTTCGTTGGTTTACCAGCAGCGTCATACGCGGCCTTCAAGGCCGGGCCTTTTCTAGTTTCGGTGCGATCTGGCTGCGCCAATCGAACGCCGTCCACGCGTGCCGCGAGCCGTCGCGGCGACCAAAACGCGTCCGGCGAGGGTGCGTCGGCCTCGATCAGGGCTGCGCGGATGAGTTCGTCGCGCAGCGCGGCGGCGAACGCCTGACCGAGCGACGCGAGCGATTTCGGCGGCAGCTCTTCGGTGCCGAGTTCGACCAGCAGCTTAGGCATGGTTCAGCGGGAACCCGAGCGCTTCGCGCGCAGCGTAGTACGCGTTCGCAACGCCGCGCGATAACGCGCGCACTCTCAAAATGTAGCGCTGGCGCTCGCTCACCGAGATCGCGCGCCTCGCGTCCAGCAGGTTGAAGGTGTGCGAGGCCTTAAGGACCTGTTCGTACGCGGGTAACGGCAAGCCGGCTTCGATGAGCCGCGTACTCTCCTTTTCACATACGTCGAACCAGCGCAGCAGCTCGGCCGTGTCAGCTTCCTCGAAGTTGTACTTCGACTGCTCGACTTCGTTCTGGTGGAACACGTCCCCGTAAGTCACGCGACCGCGCGGGCCATCGGCCCAGACGAGGTCGTACACGCTCTCCACGCCCTGCAAATACATCGCGAGTCGTTCGAGCCCATAGGTGATCTCGCCGGTCACCGGCCGGCATTCGAGCCCGCCGACCTGCTGGAAATACGTGAACTGCGTGACTTCCATGCCGTCGAGCCAGACCTCCCAGCCGAGACCCCAGGCGCCGAGCGTCGGTGATTCCCAGTTGTCCTCGACGAAGCGGATGTCGTGGGTGAGCGTATCGACGCCGATGGCCTGTAAAGAACCGAGATACAGCGCCTGGATGTCGTCGGGCGACGGCTTGATGACCACCTGAAATTGGTAATAGTGCTGGAGGCGGTTTGGATTCTCGCCATAACGGCCGTCGGTCGGACGGCGCGACGGCTGCACATACGCGGCCGCCCAAGGCTCGGGGCCGATCGCGCGCAAAAAAGTCGCTGGATGGAAGGTGCCTGCGCCGACCTCAAGATCGAGCGGCTGGACCACGACACAGCCTTCAGCCGACCAATAGCGTTGCAGGGCGAAAATGAGGTCCTGGAATGTAGTGGGCGCGGCGACGGACATGTGGCGCGAAGTATAGCTTGCAGCGCTTGCCCCTAGCCATGCCTGCACCGGCTTGGTGCATGGCGGCCTGACGCCGACCGCCGATGGTGCATGTGGGAGCGACGCTCTCGGCGTCGCGAATCAGAAATGGCGTCGCTCCCACACTTGCGGCTTCGATCAGCCTGTAGGAGCGGCGCCTTTGCGCCGCGACCCAGAGTTGGCACGGAGCTTGCTTTACACTGGGTACCGATTCACACCGCCCAGGAGAGTTCGATGTCCGTCAAAGCCGTCATGAAACAGCTCGAAGAGAACGCCGTCAAATTCGTCGACTTCCGATTCACCGATACCCGCGGCAAGGAGCAGCACGTCACCGTGCCCGCGCATACGATCGACGATGCGCTGTTCGAGGACGGCAAAATGTTCGACGGTTCGTCGATCTCCGGCTGGAAGGGCATTAACGAGTCCGACATGATCCTGTTGCCTGACGCATCGACGGCAGCAATGGATCTGTTCTCGGATGAGCCGACGATGATCTTGCGCTGCGACGTCATCGAGCCGAACACCATGCAGGGCTACACGCGCGATCCGCGCTCGCTCGCGCGCCGCGCCGAGGCGTGGCTGAAGTCGACAGGAATTGCCGACACCGCGTACTTCGGCCCTGAGAACGAGTTCTTCATCTTTGACGACGTGCGCTGGGGCACGCAGATGCAAGGCTCGTTCTACCAGATTGATTCCGAAGAGGCGGGTTGGAACTCGGAACGCGTGTATTCCGACGGCAACTTCGGCCATCGACCGGGTGTGAAAGGCGGATACTTCCCGGTACCGCCGGTCGACCAGCTGCACGACATCCGCGGCGCGATGTGTCTCGCGCTCGAGGAGATGGGGCTTAAGGTCGAAGTGCACCATCATGAAGTCGCGACTGCGGGCCAGTGCGAAATCGGCGTCGAGTTCAACACCCTGTTGAAGAAAGCCGACGAGGTTCAGGTCCTCAAGTACGTGATTCACAACGTCGCAGACGGCTACGGCAAGACCGCGACGTTCATGCCGAAGCCGCTCGTCGGCGACAACGGCAGCGGTATGCACGTCCACATGTCGCTCGCTAAGGACGGTGTGAACCTGTTTACCGGCGACAAATACGGTGGCCTATCAGAGACCGCGCTTTATTACATCGGCGGCGTCATAAAGCATGCGCGTGCGCTGAACGCGTTCACCAATCCGAGCACGAACAGCTACAAGCGTTTGGTCCCGGGTTTTGAAGCGCCGGTGATGCTCGCGTATTCCGCGCGTAACCGTTCGGCGTCCATCCGCATCCCGTTCATCGCGAACCCGAAAGCGCGACGCATCGAAGTCCGCTTCCCCGACTCGATGGCAAACCCGTACTTCGCATTCAGCGCGCTGATGATGGCGGGCGTCGACGGCATCCTGAACAAGATCCACCCGGGCGACGCGATGGATAAAGACCTGTACGACTTGCCGCCGGAAGAGGAAAAGGACATCCCGCAGGTATGCTTCGCGCTTGACCAGGCGCTCGCCGCGCTCGACAACGACCGCGCGTTCCTGACGCAGGGCGGCGTGTTCAGCGACGATCTGATCGACGCCTACATCAAGTTGAAGACCACCGAGGTGCAGCGTCTGCGCATGACGACGCACCCGGTCGAGTTCGACATGTACTACAGCCTTTAGTGTGTGGCGCTGACGCGCCGCTCATGTTTGATTCGCGACGCCAAGAGCGTCGCTCCCACGGGTGCCAGGGTTCGGTGTAGGCTAGGCGTATGAAAAGGTTCGTGGGAGCGGCGCTCTGCGCCGCGATGGTTGCAACGCCGGCGCTGGCCCAGGATGTGTACCGCTGGGTGGACGACGACGGCGTCGTGCATTACTCGGACTCGCCGCGCGAGGGTGCGGAGAAAGTCGAAGTGCGCGAGCCGCAGACCTATTCGGTGCGCGAAGCGCTCCCAGCCACGCCGACGGCGCGAGACAGCTCGGCACAGGTGCCGCCCGACGCGGTCGATGCGTACGAGAGCGTACGCATCGCCAAACCTGCGCACGATTCGGTGGCCTGGAATACCGCGGGCGAGATTGCGGTCGAGGTGGCGGTCAATCCGCCATTGAATCGCGCGGCGGGCCATAAGGTGATGGTCTACCTAAATGGCATGCCCGTCGCCGGCACGCCGGTCGCGAGCACGACGATTGGGCTGACCGGCATTCACCGTGGGACCTATGAGCTCTACGCGACGGTCGTCGATGGCCAGGGCCGGCACATCGTCCAGTCCGATCCCATCTCGTTTCACGTCCGCCAGACCTCGATCCAGAACCCGCAAAGACGCCCGTAAGCACCTTTTCGGCGCAACGCACTATAATGGTGCATGGTCGCTGAATATCTCTCAACCGCCGTGGTCGTGCTCGATCGGGACCGGCGCGCGGTGTATCTGAACCCCGCCGCCGAAGACCTATTCGAGACCAGTGCGCGGGCGGCGACCGGCCGGCCGGTCCGCGGTTGGTTGCCGGATGCCTTGCTCGAGCGCGTCGACCGTTCATTCGATAGCGGCGAACGCTGGACGGCGCGCGAACTCCCGTTGGTGACTGCCGGTCTGCGCCGCATCCTCGTTGACGTCGCGGTGAATCCAGCCGGTCCCGATCGCGCGGCGCTCGAGTTCTCCGGCATGGACCGCTACCTGCGCATCAGCCGCGACGAAAACCTCCAGGTCCAACACGCGGCGGCACAAGCGCTCGTGCGTGGACTCGCGCATGAAATCAAGAATCCGCTCGGCGGCGTGCGCGGCGCAGCGCAACTTCTCGAACGACGGCTGGATGAACCCGCCTTGCGCGAATTTACACAGGTCATCATCCGCGAGGCCGATCGGCTCGGCGCGCTCGTCGATGCGATGCTCGGACCGGACCGTCCGCCCCAACGCACCGCGCTGAACATTCATGAAGTCACCGAGCAGGTCGCCGCGCTGGTCACCGCCGAGATGTCCGGGGTCACGCTCGCCCGTGATTACGACCCGAGCCTGCCCACGCTCGTCGCGGATCGCGACCACCTGGTGCAGGCGTTGCTGAACCTTGTGCGCAACGCCGGCCAAGCCGTTGAGGGTAACGGCCTCGTGACGCTGCGCACACGGGTGGAGCGGCAGGTCACGCTCGGCGGACGGCGGCATCGCCAAGTCGTGTGCGTGGATGTGATGGACGATGGCCCCGGCATCCCGCCAGATCGTCAATCGGCTATTTTCTTACCGCTCGTGACGTCGCGCGATGACGGCACCGGCCTCGGGCTACCCATCGCACAAACGCTCGTCGCGCGCCACGGCGGCCTGATTGAATGTGTAAGCGAGCCGGGCGCGACCGTTTTTACGATGCTACTGCCGATCGAGGAATTCGATGAACACTGAGTTAGTGACGGCGTGGGTCGTCGACGACGACGATGCGATGCGCTGGGTGCTCGAACGCGCGCTCGCGGACGCCGACATCGAGTGCAAGACATTCACGTCCGCGGCCGCGTGCCGCGCCGCGCTTGGCCATGGGCTGCCCGACGTACTCGTGAGCGACCTGCGTATGCCGGGTGAGAACGGACTCGCGTTGCTCGCGTACATTGCGCGCGAACATCCGGAGGTGCCGGTCATCATCACGACCGCGCACTCGGATCTCGACGCGGCCGTCGACGCGTATTCGGGCGGTGCCTTCGAGTATCTTCCGAAGCCGTTCGACCTCGACGCGCTCGTCACTTTGGTCCGGCGCGCGGCCGAGCACCGTCGGACATCGGAGCCCGCTCCACCACTCGACGACGCGCCTGACCTGATCGGTGACTCGCCCGCGATGCAGCC
>CAYODZ010000147.1:0-10517 GCA_964402835.1 uncultured Gammaproteobacteria bacterium
GCGGGCGCCGTGGCGGCTGCGCATCGCGAACGTTTCCAATGCGCGTATCTACAAGCTCGCGTGGTCGGACGGGCGGCCGATGCGCGTGATCGCCACCGATAACGGTCTCGTCTCGTCCGCGGAAGGGCGTGTCGAGCGGCCTTACATCGTGCTGGCGCCGTTCGAGCGCGTGGAGATCCTCGAAGACTTCGGCTCGCGCCGCGCCGGATCCGAGATCGCGCTCGAAAGCCAGGACTTCAGCTCGCAGTCCATGGGCGGAATGATGGGCGGCATGATGGGCGGGGACCGGGGCGGCATGATGGAGCGCATGATGGGCCGCGGCATGGGCGGCATGATGGGCGGCATGATGATGGGCCCCGAGCAGGGCGAGCAGATGCATATCGCCCGCTTCAGGATCGCGCGCGGCGCGCGCCATGCCGCACGCGAGCTGGTTCTGCCCGAGGCTCCACCTTCACCGCAAAAACCCGCTGCCGAGCTTTACTCGCAGCTCGCCTTCCGCCACATGCGCGGTTTCTTCAACGGCCGCGACTTCGATATGTCGGCTGTCGCCGACGACGAGCGCCTGCCCCTTGGCCGCGCAACTGTGTGGACGTTTGCCAATGACGGCGGAGGCATGCCGATGCCGCACCCCATACACATCCACGGCGTTCGCTTTCGCATCCTCGAACGCAGCGGCAAGGCTGCGCCGGGCGATCTGCGCGAAGGCGTGGTCGACGCGGGCTTCAAGGACACGTTTCTGATCTTTGCCGGCGAGCGCGTGCGCGTGCACGTGGTGCCCACCGAACCCGGCCTCTTCATGTATCACTGCCACAACCTGGAGCACGAGGACAGCGGGATGATGCGCAACTGCTCGTTCGAAACCTGATGTCATCGATCGTCAACTGAAGGAGAAGCGCAATGCAGAATGCAACCGAAATCAAAGCTGCCTCGACCGCATCGCAAAGCTGCTGCGAGGGCGCGAGCGGCGGAAGCTTGAATCGTCGCACGCTCTACATCGGGCTCGGGATCGGCGCTGCCGCAGGCCTGTTCCTCGGCTGGGACTGGCTTGTCGCCATCGGCGCCGCGAGCCTCATCATCGCGCTCGCGCCGTGCCTGATCATGTGCGGCGCCATGTGCGCGATGCACAAGTGCATGAACAAGAAGAGCGAGGTTCCGGCGACGGCCGATCCGGTCAACGCCGATGCGCCGATCACCAGGACGGCTGCGGATGATGCGGCCGTCACAGATGCGGCTGAACCCGCGAGGGCCGTCGCGAACACGCCGCTCCCAGGGGCAGGAGCGGCGAGCATAGCTGCGGCTGACGTCGCTCTCGCGAACGCGGCGCTCGAGCCTGCACCGAAGGCGCCTGCATCAGAGGCGCGGGTGTGATGCGCAGCGCGAACAAAAACCACGCCGCTCCTTCGGCGCATCTACGGTGCACCTGCGGGCGGCCCGCTTATGCGCCTTGCGGCGCTTTCCAATAAGAATGTTCGAAGCGAGTAGCGTGGGGCTCGCGGCCGCCTTCGGCGCCGGATTGATTTCATTTCTGTCGCCGTGCGTGCTGCCGCTCGTGCCGGCTTACGTCTCGTATATCGCGGGGCAACCGGCGCAGACTGCGCCTACGCAGCGCGCACGCGGTCGCGTGAACACCGCGGCCCTGAGCGCGTTCTTCGTTCTCGGCTTCAGCACCGTCTTCGTCGCGCTCGGCGCGAGCGCGACGGCGCTCGGCAGTCTGCTGCTGCAGTACCGCTACGAGGCGAACATCATCGGCGGCGCGATTGTCGTGCTCTTCGGGCTCCTCATGCTGGGCCTTGCGCGGCCGCTGAAATGGTTCCAGCGCGACATGCGCTTTCATCCGCGCCTCGCCGGCGGACATCCTGCGAGCTCGTACGTCCTCGGCGTCGCGTTCGGCTTCGGCTGGACGCCGTGCATCGGCCCGGTGCTCGGCGCGATCCTTACGGTGAGCGCAATGCAAAACTCGACAGGAGGCGTCGCGCTGCTCTCCGTCTATGCCGCGGGCCTTGGCGTGCCGTTCCTGCTCTCGGCGTTCTTCATGCACGAGCTGGTCGCGCGCCTTAAGGCGCTGCGCCGCGCAGGCAGGATGCTTCAGGCGGGCGCCGGCGTGGTGATGGTGACGATGGGCGTCGCAATGGCAACAGGCCAGCTCACGGCGTTTAGCTATTGGCTTCTCAAGACTTTTCCCGCACTTGGAAGGATCGGATAGACGATGCTGAAACAGATATACAGCGCCGCGCGTGACACCGGAGCGCTCGCCCTCGTGCTCGCGCTGCTCGCGCCGCATGGCATGGCGGCGGCCGCCGCTTCGACGGGTCGGCATACCGACCGAGTCGTCGCGTTGCAGTTCGACCGCTCGACCGCTGCCATACTCAAAGCGACTGCGCACGCGATAAGCAGCAGCCGCGATGCAGGGCGAAGCTGGACGCCGCTTCCGCTGCCTTGGTTCAAGACGGGTATGCATATCGGCGCCATAGCCGTTTCCGCGCCGGTCGGTGGTAAGTCCGCGCTCTACGTAGCCGGCCCCGGCATCGGCGTGCTGCGCACCGAAGACGGAGGCCGAACCTGGAGCGCGCGCAACGAAGGGCTGCCGAACAGTAACGTCCTCGCCCTTGCCGCTCATGCGGATCAGGCGCGCACGATCTATGCCGTCGTGGCGGGCAAAGGCGTCTTCCGCAGCGAGGACGCCGGTTCGCACTGGAAGCTCATGGATGGAGGCCCACGAGACGCTATCGTCCGGCTCATCCATTCCAACATGCCCGGCAGCATGCAAACCGGCTGGTTTTTTGCCGCGACCGCGAAAGGCGTGCGCCGCTCGATGGACTGCTTTTGCGGCTGGCGCGATGCAGGCAAGCTCGATGCTGCCGTCAACTCCGTGACGTACGATCCGAGCGAACCGCAGTACGTTTATGCGGCGAGCGACGACGCGGTGTTCGTGAGTGCGAACAGCGGTGAGCAATGGCAGCGCGTCAAGACGCCGGGCCCGGGGATCGCCTCGATCGTTGCCGCGCCTACCGGCGTTCTTTACGCCGTGTCCCGCGACGGGATCCTTTTCCGCAGCACGGACCGCGCCGCGACGTGGAGTCGCATCGATGCGTAGGCTTGTGCTCGCCTGCGCCATCGTCAGTGCCGCCGTGAGCGCGTACGCCGGCGCCGGAGCCGCCGCCGATAAG
Source organism: uncultured Gammaproteobacteria bacterium (assembly GCA_964402835.1). Classification (GTDB taxonomy): domain Bacteria; phylum Pseudomonadota; class Gammaproteobacteria; order Natronospirales; family JAIVGZ01; genus JAIVGZ01. The sequence continues at coordinate 3,168 of CAYODZ010000147.1, forward strand.
AACGAGATCCGCGCCGGGCGGCAGATTTACCAGGCGCAGTGCGCGTCGTGCCACGGCGTGCGCGGAGAGGGCATGCCTAAGTGGGAGGAGCCGAACGCGCACGGCGAGCTGCCGGCGCCGCCCCACGATCCGTCCGGCCATACGTGGAAGCACGCGGACGGCATGCTCTACCGCATGATCGACAAAGGCTGGCGCGATCCATTCAACAAGACGCAGCACCTCACGATGCCCGCCTTCGGCCAGACGCTCTCGCCCGCGGAGATCAGGGCCGTGATCGAGTACCTGAAGACGCTGTGGACGCCCGAGCAGCGGCGCTTCCAGCGCGACGAGAGCGCGCGCAATCCCTATCCGCCGGAGGCGCGCCGATTTGCATCCGGCCATAAAGCCGGGCGAACAACTTCACGAACCAAGACCAAGGAGTAGGACACATGCGCATGCCTTACTGGAAAATGATACTGGCCGGTTTGACGTTCTCGATGCAGGTGCCGGCGCTTGCCGCAGGCACGCCGGTCAATCTGTACAAAAACCCGAATTGCGGCTGCTGCGACCTGTACGCCGAGCACCTCGAAGCCAACGGCTTCACTGTGAAGCTCATCAACATGACTGACATGACGTCGATCAAGAAGAAATACGGCGTGGCGGAAAAGCTCGAGGGCTGTCACACGGCAATTATCGGCGGCTACGTGTTCGAAGGCCTCATCCCCGCCGAGCACGTGAAACGCGTACTGAACGAGCGCAAGCCGGTGAAAGGCATCGCCCTCCCCGGCATGCCGGTGGGTGTGCCGGGCATGCCCGGCAAGAAGCGCGGCCCACTGACGATCTACTACATCAGCGGCCAGGCAACGCCCGGCGTCTACGCGACATTTTGAACAACCAGGCCACGCTGATGGTTGACCAGGCGGCGCGCTGCGCGCGGCGTGCCGTCGCCTGTGCCGCGGCCGTCGCGCCTTCCGTCGCTTTCGCGCATACGCAACCTGAAATCGCGGCGGATGCCGCTTCCAGGATTTCATGGAGCCTTCCCCCTGATATCGTGATTGGTCTCGTCATCGCCGCCGCGCTCTATGCAGCCGGCCTCCGGCGTCACCGCAATCGGGAGAGGGCCGCCTCCCGCTGGAAGCACCTGAGCTTCTTTTCGGGACTGGCCGCGCTCTTCATCGCGCTCGCCTCCCCGCTCGATGCGCTGGCCGACCATCTTTTCTTCATGCATCAGGTCCAGCACCTGCTGCTGCAGACGGCGGGGCCGATGCTACTCATGCTCGCCACACCGCAGGCCCTGCTCGTTGCGGGCACGCCCGCCGTTCTGCAGCGGCGCCTGCTTGCGCCCCTCCTGTCGAGCCGCGCCGTGCGCGCGCTGTTCGGCTTCCTCGCGCGACCGTCCGTCGCGACGCTCCTGCTCGTCGGGTCGCTGTACATCTGGCAATGGCCGCGGTACCACGATCTCTCGATTGTGGATAACGGCGTGCACTACTTCATGCACGTCACGATGCTCGCAGCGGGACTGCTTTTCTATGCAGCCGTGTTCGATCCACGGCCGGCGCCGCTTGGGGCTTCGTATGGCACGCGCATCGGCATTCTCGTCTTCGCGATGACCGCGAACACGGTGCTCGGCGCGGGCCTCGCGCTCAAGAAGACCATTCTGTATTCGGCTTACGACCAGACCGGCAGGCTGTGGGGCTTCGACGCGCTCGCTGACGAAACGCTGGGGGGCCTGATCATGTGGATTCCGGGAAGCGCCTTATGCGTGCCGGCGTTCCTCGTGCTGCTTCGCGTGTGGGGCGCGCGGGAGAGGCAGGTTGACGCGCGGCGCCGGCGCGGAATCGCGCGCGAGAGGCCGATCGCGCGAAACGGCAACCGCGGTGTCGCCTATTGGCTCGCCTTCGCCGCGTTCGCGGCCTTCGCCGGCACGATCGGCGTCGGGGTCCTCGCTGTCAGATGAACGCTGGAAAGGACCTGAAACGAATGCGACACGTTAAAGCGATGACCGTTTCGATCCTGCGCTGGACGATCGTGGCGGTGGCCATCGGCGGCGGCCTTTTGCTGTTACTGCAGGTGCTGCTCCAACCGCCCAATCCGGACGATGTGGCCCACAACGTCTCGTTCGAAAGCTGGTACGGCAACTGGCGCGCAGTCCTGTTCGGCACCGTCATCTTCGCCGCGTTCCTGCTCGGTTTCGCCCGCCCGCGAAAGCGCGTCGCCTGGCGCAACGCGGGCGTCTACCTCGCCTTCATGATCTCGCTTTTCACCGAGATGTTCGGCATTCCGCTCACCATCTATCTCATCGCGCCCATGCTTGACCTACCCGCATGGTTCTTCGGTCTGAGCGAGAGCCACCTCTGGGCTTTCGCGTTGCACTACTGGAGGCTCGTGCCTCTCCATATCGCGGTGTACCTGGTCATGCTCGTGAGTGTCGCCCTGATCGTACTCGGTACGAGCCTCCTCGCCATCGGCTGGGCCACGGTCCATCGCGGACGAGGCGAGCTGGTGACGAGCGGCATCTACCGCTATCTGCGGCATCCGCAATACCTCGGGCTCATCCTGATCGTCCTCGGCTTCAACATTCAGTGGCCGACCCTCCTGACGCTCGTGATGGGTCCGATCCTGATCATGATGTATGTCTGGCTTGCGCGCCGCGAAGACGAGGAGCTGGCGAGCGGCTTCGACGAGCGCTACCTCGAATATGCCGCCCGCACCCCGGCTTTCCTGCCCGGCATCAAAGGCCGGCGCATTCAGAAGAAGGATGAAGGAGAGCGGCCGCAGAACAGTGTCGCCGTTTCCGAGGCCGCCACACCTAAGTACCATGCATCGCATTAAGTACGCCTTCGCCGCTCTGACGCTCGCTCTCGTTGGAGTAGGGGGCACACCGCCGGGTGCCGTTGCCGCAGATTTCGTCGCGCGAGAGCGCCTCGCGCCCGCCGACGCTGCGCTCGGTCGTATTTTCGAGGCCATCAGGCAGCGCCGACACGATACCGCTTTGATGGAAGCCGATCGGCTCCTTGCCGCGCATCCGAACTTTCGCCTGGCGCACCTCATCCGCGGCGACCTGCTGCTCGCGCGCGCGAAGCCGCTCGGCACGTTCGGGAACACGGCGCCGGATGCGAACGGCACTTTGGACGATCTTCGTGCGGAGGCCGGCATGCGGTTGCGTGCCTTTCACGACCGTCCGCCTGAAGGCGCTCTTCCGCGCAATCTCGTCGAAATCCCCCACGGCGTGAAGCATGTCATCGTCGTCGACTCGAGTCGATCGCGTGTTTATCTGTACGAGAACCGCAAAGCGGTTCCCACGATCAAGGCCGACTTCTACACGGCCCTTGGCAAGCGCGGCATCGACAAGCTGCGCGAGGGCGATCAGAAGACGCCGATCGGCGTGTATTGGGTGACCTCGAAGATTCCAGGCTCGAAGCTGCCGGACCTCTACGGTTGGGGCGCTTTTCCGATCGATTATCCGAACGAATGGGACAGGCTCAACGGCCGCGCCGGCTCCGGCATCTGGCTGCATGGGGTCCCCTCGCATACCTTCGCGCGGCCGCCGCGCGCAAGCGACGGCTGCATCGCGCTCGCCAATCCGGACATAGAGAGACTGGCTGCATGGATCGACGTTCGGGCGACGCCGGTGATCATCGCCGATCGCCTCGAGTGGGACGCGCCCGGGAAGCTCCGCGCCGAGCGCGACGCCTTCATGCGGCAGCTCGAGGCCTGGCGCACGGACTGGGAGAGCCGCAATACGGATCGTTATCTCGCACACTACGCGCGTCAATTCCGTTCCGACGGCATGGATCTGGCGGCGTGGGTGGCGCACAAGCGCGCGGTGACGGCCGCGAAGAGCTGGATCAAAGTCGCGCTCACTGACGTCAGCGTATTTCGAAGCCCCGGCAAGGATGACGTCATGGTGGTTACGTTCAACCAGGACTACCGCTCAAACAGCTATGCCCAACAGGCTCGCAAACGGCAGTACTGGGTACGCGAAGCGGACCGGTGGAAGATTGCATATGAAGCGCCGGTCGGGCGCGCGGTGCTCGCGCTTCCCGCCTCATACCGGCCGGGGCGTTGACGTTCCACCGAGCGCGGGATCGGCAATGGGATTTCCTGATCATCTTCGCCGATCGCGGCGGGTTTGCCATCGGTACGAGAGCCTGCTCAAGAAAGCGCGCTTCGTATGACTCTCAAATCGCGATTGAGTCTCAACCCATGCTGATCCTCCTGCGCCTCGCTCTGTGCCTCGCGCTCTTTGTCTCGACGGCCGCCGCGGCAAGCGAGGCCGCGGTGAAGAAGGCGATGGAGAAGAAATACCCCGGCGTGCAGGTCGAAGGCGTGGCCACAACGCCTATCGCCGGACTCTACGAGATCTTCGCGCGCGGCGAGGTTTTATACGCGGACAAGGACGTGAACTATGTGATCGTGCGTGGCCGCCTGATCGATGTCGCGCGCCAGGCTGACCTCACCGCTGAGCGGATGCGGGTGTTGACAGCGCTGAAATTCGATCAATTGCCGCTCGGCCTCGCATTCCGGAAGGTGCAGGGCAAGGGCACCCGCACACTGGCCTACTTCGCCGATCCGAACTGTCATTACTGCAAAAAGCTCGAGCCAAGCCTTGCGCAGCTGCAGGATGTCGCGATTTACATCTTCCTCTACCCGGTCCTCGGCCAGGACTCGTACGACAAAGCGAGGGCGGTGTGGTGCTCGAAAGACCGGGCCAAGGTGTGGGACGACATGATGCTCAGGGGCAACCCGCCGAAGAACGCGGGGAAATGCGAAACGCCGATCGATAAAATCCTCGCGTTTGGCAGGGAGAAGAATATCCGCGGAACCCCGACGCTGTTTTTTGCCAGCGGCGAGCGCGTAACGGGTCTGATTTCCGCGGATGAGCTCGCGAGACGGGTCGATGCCGCCCGTTGAAAGAGCGGGTGCGGCGAGTCGGGCCGCGCTTGCGGCTCTGCACCCAAGCTGAAGCTGGCACAACCGACTTTTTTATGTGTCGATCGCTAGCCCAGAAGAGGGGCAGCGCCACGCACCCTGCGGAAGGCGGAAAACTTATTCTCACGTGCTCGGGAGCGCCGCTTCACGCAGACTCAGCAATGCGTTGCGGCCGACATTGAAAGCCGAGCGCAGGAATAGTGCAACGAGCGCCAGAGCGACCACAAGGTCAGGCCAACCCGAGTCGGTCGCCCATACCGCGAGCGCCGCGACGAACACAGAGATATTGGACGCGATATCGTTGCGCGAGCACTCCCATACCGAGCTCATGTTCACGTCCTCGCTGCGGTGTTTCCAAAGAAGTGTGAGACAGGTGAGGTTCGCAGCGAGCGCGAGGAGGCTGACGAGGCCCATCGTCTCGAATACCGGCACGGCCGGATGCAGTGTCGCGTAAATGACTTGCCCGAACACGAAGAGCCCCGCGGCGAGGATCAGCGCCGCCTTGAACAGCGCCACCCGCGCTTTCACGCGCTGGCCGCGCGGCACGGCATAAAGGCTCAATCCATACGTCAGCGCGTCGCCGAGGTTGTCGAGCGAATCGGCGAGCAACGCGCTCGACCGCGCGAGCAGCCCGGACGCGAGCTCGACGACGAACATCACCGCGTTGATCGCGAGAACGATACTCAACGTCCTGCTCTGCCGCGCCTGCAGCGCTTCAACCGCGCACTCTTTGTCAGAACAGCAATCGGACATCGTGATTCCTTCTTCCGCTGTACGAAGTACGACGTGCGGCCAGCCGGCGAAGTTCCGGCCTAACCAAGGTACACGGAGAGCATGGCAAACAGCGTAAAACCCGCGACGAGCGCGATCGTCTGCCATCCAGTTTCTTGCTCGCCTGCCTTGGGTGTGCCTGGAAGTTCCTTCGAAAGCCAAGCCGAGCGCTGTGTCATCGAATCTGCTCCTCTTTCAGCGCCAGCCGCTCCGCGCCGCGGTGGACGACCTCAGCACTGCCGGTCCACGCGATGTGGTTCGTCATTTCCTTCGCGTTGAACTGCCATGGAATCTTTGCAGGCCGGGGCTCATCCTTGTGCGGCGCTCATCCAACCACTACAGGTTCATCGCGATTGCTGTCTAACGCGCCTTCGAGCGTCTCCCAGGGGAGCGCTGCGCAGCGGGTGCGCGCGGGGAATCTCCGGACGGACTCGAGCATCGCAAGCCGCTCGGCACCCATTGAATGTACAGCCGGTGGCGTGCCGCTTTTGAGCATCGCAACGACGTCGCGCAGGAGCTTTTTGGCGTCATCGGCAAGCCTGCCCTTCACCATCTCGGTCATGATCGAAGCGCAGGCCATCGATATGCCGCAGCACCTGCATTGAAAAGCGACGTCGGCTATGCGCTCACCCTCCATCTTGAGGTACACGAGGACCTCGTCGCCGCACAGCGGATTGCTACCCGTCGCGTGGCGGTCGACTTCGTGAAGCACCCGGTAATTCCGGGCGTTCTTGATGTGGTCCATGAGCAGATCGTCGTACATGTGCATCAGCTACGTCACGACAGTTCACCAAAAGTTCCCTGCACCGACAGCGACAAAGTGTCGGCGCACACGCCGCTTCCTGTTCTGCCGGCCGCTTCCGAGCCGGTTCTTATCGTCGCCGTGCAAGGCACCGGCGGGGCGACCTGGGACACGGCCTCGCGCGGCAAATCCTCGAATGATCCGCCCAACACCGTACGCCTCTGTAGTTACTGATTCTGATCCTCCAGAGAATGTGACGCTCGGCCGCTGCCACGGGCCGGTGGTTTTTATTGTCGGAGGATTTATGCGTTTTTCCTTTGGGCCACTGCCTCGAGCGCGAGTGTCGGCTCGCGCCGCGCCAACACCGCGGCGACTTCGGCGCGCCAGTGAGGCGGCTGGAGCAGTACTGCGTCGCCTGCGCGCGCCGCCAGCAGGATCGAGATGGCCCTCTGCAAATCCAGCTCGTCCGGCGTCCCCGCCAGAAACCATTCACGGCGACGCTTGCGTCCACCGTAAGCGCGATCACGCGCGCCGCGCGTCCTCGAGTATGCGGCGGACTTCGGCGGTGGTGACTGGCCTACTGCGGGAACGGCGCGCGAGAATTCGCAGCACGGCCGCTTCGCCCCGCCGTTTGCCCTCGTGCTCCTCGATCGCGCGCGCGATCACCGCGCTGCGGTTCTCGTGCGGGAACGCCTTGTAGAAGCGTTCCTTCAGTTTTTCGGGAATGCTTACGTTGATCGTTGCCATAGAAGCCGCGCTGGGTTGCACAATGATGCGCAATCATGCGCAAACGGGAGATACGGTCAAGGTTCTATGCGGCGAGGTCACGCGCTTGCATCGTCTTGACTTTCCAGCAACCGGAAGGGCTATCCTTAACCATCGAACGGTTCTTCGCGTACCACGTCGTACGCCGTTGACGACATCCC
>CAYODZ010000148.1:0-3419 GCA_964402835.1 uncultured Gammaproteobacteria bacterium
CCGATGACACCGTTCTCAGTGTGGGCGACGACGAGTGTGATGGACGGCGCAGGCATGATGGCAGTTTAACAACTAGAATACCGCCATGACATGGTTCCAGGCCGTGGTTCTCGCGCTCATCCAGGGCATCACCGAGTTCCTACCCGTATCGAGTTCGGCTCACCTGATCCTCGTACCGGTGCTCACCGGCTGGACGGATCAGGGGCTGGATTTTGACGTCGTGGTTCACGCCGGAACCCTCGTCGCAATCGTCGCGTATTTTCGGACCGAGCTCGCGGCGATGGCCCGCGACTGGCTACGCTCGTTCACAGGAAATGGCGAAACGCGCGATTCCCGGCTTGCGTGGTGGGTCATTATCGGCACGATCCCGGCAGGTCTCGCCGGCGTACTGCTGAAGGACAACATTTCGATCTTCCTCCGCTCGCCGTTATTGCTCGCAATCGGCCTGATTGTTTTCGGCATCCTGCTCGGTGTCGCGGATTGGCGCTGCAAAGGCACTCGCGATGAGTACTCCCTCACGCTGCGCGACGTGATCGTCATCGGCTTGGCCCAGGCGCTCGCGTTGTTCCCGGGTACGTCCCGCTCCGGCATCACGATGACCGCGGCACTGTTTCTCGGGTTAACGCGCGAGGCCGCGGCACGCTTTTCGTTCCTACTCGCCGTACCTGTGATTGCTGCTGCAACGCTATTCGTCGCGGTCGACTTGGTCCACGCGGAAGTTGAGACGGATTGGACCAAGCTCGCGCTGGCATTCGTGCTCGCCGCAGTCAGCGCGTATGCGGTCGTTCACTACTTTCTGGCATTCATCCGACGCATCGGCATGCAGCCGTTTGTGGTGTACCGAATCGCACTGGGCGCGGTACTGATATTCGTCTTTTTCTAAAGGCCGAGCACCAGCGACGCAATCGTAAAATAAATAACGATACCCGCGATGTCCGCGACCGAGGTCACGAGCGGTACGCTCGCGGTCGCCGGGTCGAAGCGAACGCGCTCCAGCACGAACGGGAGCAGCAGCCCGAACAGGCTACCGACCAACACGACGGAAATCATCGACAGGCCAATCGCGAGCCCGAGTTTCTCTCCGCCGATCCACCAACCCGCACCCCACGCAATCAACGCCAGTGTCACGCCGAGCGCGACCGCGACGGTCAGCTCTTTGGTCAACAGCGCGAACCAGTCGCGCGACTGCACGTCACCGGTGGCGAGCGCGCGGACCATCAGGGTGGCCGCCTGCGCGCCTGCGTTACCACCGGATGCAATGACGAGCGGCAAAAAGAACACGAGCGCGACTACCGCTTCGATGCTCGCCTCGAAGTACTTGATGCCGATTGCGCCGACGCCGTTCACGGCGACCAGCATGATCAACCAGCCGATACGCTTGCGATAGAGCAGCGAGGCCTTTGCGTTCCGCAGCGAGAGGCCGAGCGCGCCGACCGAACCCATCTTGTGGAAGTCCTCGGTGACTTCCTTCTCCGCGACGTCCATCACGTCGTCGACGGTGATGATACCGAGCAAACGCCCATTTGCGTCCACGACCGGCAACGCTGACAGGTCGTAATGGTGAATCAGGCGCACGGCCTCCTCGCGGTCGGCCTCGGGCTCGATGCTGAAGATGGTTTCGTCGGCGAGCGACGACACGGGCGCGGACGGATTCGCGAACAGCAGCTGGCGCAATGACACGACGTCGAGCAGACGGCCATCGCCGTCGGTCACGTAGATCAGGTTGATGGTCTCTTCTTCATCACCGAGATTGCGCACGTGCGCCATCGCCCGCGCGACCGACCAGTCGCCGCGGATTTTCACGCAATCCGGCGTCATCAGACGACCGGCGCTCTCCACCGGGTAGCCGAGTAGCCGCACCGCCTCGCGGACCTCGCCGGGCTTCAGTAACCAGAGCAGTCGCTTCACGGACTCGCGTGGCAACAGCTCCAGCAGTGAGGTGCGGTCGTCCGGCGACAGGTCATTGAGTACGCGCCGCATTTCGTCGGGTGCGAGCGAGTCGACCAGCGACTCCTGCTCGTGGTCGTTGAGGTGCGCGAACACTTCGGATTGCAACTCGGCGTCGACGAGCCGGAACGCGTCCGCGCGCTCGGCCGCGCCGAGGTCGCCGATTGCTGCGGCGATGTCCTGGACGACGAGATGGGAAAAGAGCTCGCGAATTGCCTCGCGATCCGCGCGCTCCAGTAGCTCGGCGAGTTCGACGAGGATTTCCTCGCGTTCCATCAGACTGCGACCGGCGCGCGGATAGCCGCGTGCGATTCGTAGTTCGCGATTTCAAAATCATCGAACTGATAGTCAAATATCGACGGCGGACGACGGGCGATACGCAGCGTCGGCAACGGGAGCGGCTCGCGGGCGAGCTGCGTTTCAACCTGCTCGAGGTGGTTCAAGTACAGGTGGCAGTCACCGCCCGTCCAGATGAACTCCCCAGGCGTCAGGTCGCATTGGTGCGCGAGCATGTGCGTGAGCAATGCGTACGACGCGATATTGAACGGGACGCCGAGGAACACATCGGCAGAGCGCTGGTACAGCTGGCAAGATAACCGCCCCTCCGCGACATAGAACTGGAAAAACGCGTGGCAGGGTTGCAACGCCATACGGTCGAGGTCAGCGACGTTCCAAGCGCTCACGATGATTCGTCGCGAATCAGGATTCGACTTCAGTTGCTCGACCACACGCGCGACCTGATCGATGTGGCCGCCGTCCGGCGTCGGCCACGACCGCCACTGGTGGCCGTAGACGGGTCCCAGGTCGCCGTCATCATCCGCCCATTCATCCCAGATGGTGACGCGATTCTCCCGCAGGTAGCGGATGTTCGTCTCGCCCATCAGGAACCACAGGAGTTCATGGATGATCGAGCGGAAGTGAAGTTTCTTCGTGGTGACTGCAGGGAAACCGTCAGCGAGATCGAAGCGCATCTGATGCCCGAAAACCGACAGCGTCCCGGTGCCGGTGCGGTCAGCCTTGCGCGCACCCTCGTCGCGCACGCGTCGCATCAGATCGAGGTACTGCTTCACGCGGCGCGCTCCCGGTACGCGCTCGCTAGCAACCAAAGGCCGACCAAGACGAGCGGCAGCGACAGCAATTGGCCCATCGTTAGCCAACCGAAGGCGAGGTAACCGAGATGCGCGTCAGGCAAGCGCACGAATTCGACCGCGATGCGGAACACACCGTAGAGCAGCGCGAACAGCCCCGAGACCGCGCGCACTGGCGGGTGCTTCGCCGAGTACAGCCACAGGACGACGAACATCACTACGCCCTCGAGCGCGAACTGGTACAGCTGGGACGGATGCCGCGCGACCCCATCGACGACCATGCCCCAGGGCCCATCGGTCGGCTTACCCCACAGCTCGCCGTTGATGAAATTGCCGAGGCGGCCAAGGCCGAGGCCGATGGGCACGACCGGTGCGACAAAATCC
>CAYODZ010000149.1:0-13107 GCA_964402835.1 uncultured Gammaproteobacteria bacterium
ATCAGGGTGTGCCCCGGCAGGTTCAGCGCCAGGACGGCGATGCCCGCCGAGCTGATCCCGAAAACGAGGAACAGCGGCACCGACAGCAGCAGGAGCACGATGGCGAGGATGGCAAATCCGAGGATCATCGCGTCACTAGCCGCTCACATTGCCCATCCGCGGGCGGCGGGAGCCCGCCAATTCGCGCAGCAGCGATTCGAGACAGAAGTTCGCGGCCAGGACGAAGCCGATCGGGTACAGGGTGTACAGCATCCAGAGCGGGAACTCGAACTCGGTGGTCGACATCTGCCCGAGCTGCCTGAAGAACAGCACGGTCTTCACGCCGAAAACCGCAAACGCAATGACGGACACGAAACACACGCCGAGCACCGAGGCGCGCAGCCAGGTCAGGGCGCGTCCCTTCAGGTAATGTGGCATGACGTCGACTGCGATGTGACCCTCGTGGCGGAGCAGCACACCGATCATTGGAAACACCACGCAGGGCACCAGCTGAGGCGGCGACTCGGCTAGCCAGGTGTACCCCTCTCCCGTCACGTAGCGCACCGCCGCCGAAACGAACGGCAAGACGACGATCAAAAGGACGATGACACCGGTGGCGGCGACAATCAGCCACTCGATGAGGTCGTTCAGCCTGCGGTAGGCGTCGAGCATCCGGCAGCCGCCGAGCGATGGAGTGGAAGTCGGACGGCGCGCCGCGCGCGAGCCGCCCGGCGCTACTTGCGTCCGACGAACTTCTTTGCGGCCGCGAAGATTTCCGGCGACATCATTTTGGCGAGCTCGGGCTCCGTCTTCTCGCGGTCGAGCGCCTTGATCTCCTGCAGGGCGCTTCCCTTGAGCTCGGTCACCTTGCCGCCGTGCTTCTCCACCAGCTCCTTCAGGGCGTCGGCGTTGCCTTTATAGGTCTGCTTGGTGGCCTCCTCGCTGATCTCGCGGCCGACAGAGAGCACCAGATCCTGCATGTCTTTCGGCAGGCTCGCCAGCCACCGGCCGTTTGCCATGATCTCGGAATCGGCGTACACCGCATACGGCGTCTGCGCGTACTTCAGGTAGTCCCACCACGAGTAGGCCTTGATGGCCGTCGGCACCGTTGCCAGCGTGTCGATCATGCCGCTCTGCAGCGCCGGGTAGATCTCCTCGGTCGACAGCGACACTACGCTCATGCCGCGCGCGGCGAGGCCGGGACGTTCGGATGCCGCAAGCGCGCGCGCTTTGAGCCCCTTCATGGCCGCCAGGGAGGACAAGTCGCTCTTCGCGCTGAAGGTGACATAGGGTCCGACCGGCGCGTAGGCGATATGCACCAAGCCGGTCTTCTTCAATGCCCGCTCGCGCATCGCTCTGCCTTCGGGCGACTCCTGCATGAAGCGGCGTTGATGCTCGATCGACTCCCAGAAGTTGGGCAGCTGGAACACGTTCCAGTCCCTCTCGATTGCCGCCATCTGGTTGTGGGTGACGACACCGCCCATCTCCACCGAGCCCGCCGACAGCGCGCCGATGATCTGGCGGATCGTGAAGAGCTGGCCCGAAGGGTAGACGTCGATCTTCAGCTTGCCGCCGGAGCGCTTGGTGACCTCATCGGCGAGCTTCTTGCCCATGATGGCGCTCTCGTGCGACGGGCCCCAGTGGTAGGAGAGCCGTGCCGTGGTCTGCGCCTGCGACAAAGGGGCCGCGAGCACGGCAGCAACGGCCGCCAGCGCTGCGAGTTGCCTGACTGTATCCATCGATTTTTCCTCCTCCGATTGCGTCCGGGCCAGTGTAGGAAGCGCCGAAGCGGATTGTCAACCGGCACGCTCGACCCAGGCCCCGCATCCGGATGACATTGCGGATGTCGACAATCTAGAATGGCATCGGAATGAAGCTACTCGAGGATCGGGCCAAGGCTTGGCTGCGCGCGCGCGATCTGCCGCTGCCGCCCGGCCGCGCGGCGCGCTCCCCGCAGGAGGCTGAATCGGCGGCTCGCGAGCTCGGCGGGCGGGTCGCGGTCAAGGCGCTGGTGGCCGCGGGGCGGCGCGGCAAGTCGGGCGCCGTCAAGCTGGCGGCGGATGAGGCTGCAGCGCGCCAGGCCGCGGCGGGCATCCTGGGCATGGAGCTCGCCGGCCGGCGCGTCGAGCAGGTTTACGTCGAATCGGCGGTCGATATCGCCGCCGAGCTGTACCTCAGCTTCGGCTTCGGCCGGCTGGCGCCGCAGGCCGTGGTTTCGCGCCACGGCGGGGTCGAGATCGAGTCCCAGGAAGGCCCTCCGCTCGCCGCCGACGTGGACCCGCTCCGCGGGCTCACCGTCTGGCAGGCTGCCGACCTATGGGACCGCGCCGGCGTGCAAAGCACCCTGGTCCCGCCGCTCGCCGCCCTCACGGCACGCCTCTACGCCGCCTTTCGAGATGCGGACGCGCTGCTGCTCGAGGCAAATCCGATCGCGGTGACGCGCGACGGCAGCCTGTGCGTCGTCGGCACCATGATGGAGATCGACGACAACTCGCTGTATCGCCACCCGGACTGGCAGAACCTCGGGCTGCAGGACGCCGGGCCCGGCGGCCGGGCCCTCAACGCGCGCGAGCTCGCCGTCATCGACGCGGATCGCAAGTTCGCGGGGGGCGCCATCCGCTATACGGAGGTGCCGGGGAACATCGCGCTGTTCGTGTCCGGCGGCGGCGCGGGTCTGCTGCAGCACGACCTGATGCTGGCGGCGGGCGGCCGGCCCGCTAACCACTCGGATCTCAGTCCCGCAAGCATCGACAAGCCAGCGGCGCTGTTCGATGCCATCTTCGCCAACCCCGACGCGAAGGGCATGCTGATCGGCATGAACTATCTGCAGCTCCTGCCATGCACGCTGATCATCGAGGCTCTGCTGCTGTCCCTTAAACGCAGTAACGTGGATCCGCGCCGCTTTCCCATCGTGGTGCGCGTGTTCGGGCCGCGCGAGGACGAAGCGCGCCGGCTCGCGGCCGCGGTGCCGGGGATCCGCTACCTTCCGCACGGCGCGAGCCTCGAGGACGGCGTGCGCGAGATCGTCGCCGCCGTGAAAGCGGTGGCGCCTCGGTGAGCATCCTCATCGATTCGCAGAGCCGGGTAATGGTGCAAGGCGCTACCGGCACCCAGGCGCGCTTCGACATCCGCTACTGTCTGGAATACGGCACGTGCATCGTCGCCGGCGTGACCCCCGGCCGCGGCGGCGAATCGGTGGAAGGCGTGCCCGTGTTCAATACCGTCAAGGCCGCCGCGGCCGCGACCGGCGCGAACACTTCGGCGGTTTACGTCCCGGCGCGCGGCGTCAAGGACGCGGTCCTGGAGGCGGTCGAAGGTGGCATCCGCGTGCTGGCCTGCTTCGCCGAGAACGTGCCGCGGCACGACGCCGCGGCAGCCGTCGCCGCGGCACGCAGCGCCGGTGTGCGCATGGCCGGCTTCAACACCAATGGCCTGATTTCGCCGGGCCGCTGCAAGCTGGGCGGTATCGGCGGCGACCGCGCGAAGGAAATCTATGCGCCCGGGCGTATCGGCGTCTGCTCGCGCTCGGGCGGAATGTCGGCCGAGATTTGCTGGGCCCTGTCGCGCGCCGGGCTGGGGGCCTCGACCTGCATCTCGATGGGGGGCGATCCGATCGTCGGCATGCGCATGGCCGAGGTGCTGCAGCTTTTCGAAGCGGACCCGGAGACCGACGCCTGCGTCATCTTCGGCGAGCCGGGTGGCACGCACGAGATCGAGGTCGCCGAGGCGATGCGCAGCGGCGCCATCCGCAAGCCCGTGGTGGCGCTGATCGCCGGGCTGTTCCAGGAGAACTACCCCGCCGGGGCAAGCTTCGGCCACTTCGCCGCCGTGATCAAAGGCGACAACGACAGCGCTAGCGCGAAGCGGAAGATCCTTGCCGCCGCGGGCGCGCGCGTCGCGGCATCGCTGGAAGAAATCCCGGCACTGCTCAGGTATTGAACGCGGCGAGCGGGATTCGCGCCTTGCCCGCCACGATCCGGATTCCGGCTGGGTTCTCGCACCACAACTCGTAGCTTACGGAGCCTTCATCGGGCTCTGCGCTCGGTCCCCCCATCAACACCGCCTGCACCGACAGCCGATCGCCAGGCCGAGCCGGCGCGCGGAAGCGCACATCGATCGCCCCGTTTTCATGCCACGAAGATCTGTCGGAAACAGAATCGGCGACGTACTCAGCCATGACGGCCAGCACCAACATGCCCTGCGCGATGGTGCCGCCCGAATCCGCGCGCCCCGCCGGGTCTATGTGGATGGGATCGTTCGCCCCCGCCGCTGCGGCGTAAGCGTCGATCTGGGCCTGCGTCACCGTCCAGGCGAATTCCGCGAAGCGGGCCGGTATGGAAGGATGCCGGGTCATCGCGGCCACAGGATGGTCATTTCGCCGCGCGCCAGCACGCCGCCGGCATGATCCTCAATCACCGAGTCGAACACCACGTACGGGCGCGACTTCGAATGGAATTTTTCGCGCGCGGTCGTGCGCAGGCGGACGCGCCCGCCGGAAGGGATGGTGCGAAAACTTTGCCAGGTCTGCCGGGCGTGAATGCCACCTGCCGGGACCTGCCACTTCAAGAACGACACCCGCGGCACCGACCAACTCGCCGCCATGAGGTAGGCCGGCGGCGCCTTCGCGCCGACGGCCGAGGCATACGCGGCGAGCATTTCGTCCGTTATGTCGATGTCGCGCTCGGCGTAGGTCTCGCCCACCACGATGCAATCGAAGGTGAGCTCCGGCAGAGTTGCGCTCATACGACGCGGGCAGCGCGCAGGTCGGCGATCTCGGCGTCGGCAAGGCCGAGATCGCGCAGCACCGCGTCCGTATCGGCACCAAGTGCGGGCGGCCCGCTGCGCGGACCGATCGCGGCGCCGTCGACCTGCCAGCCGAGCGACGTCACCCCGAGCCGCGGCAGTCCGCGCACGCCTTCGACCCGCTGCACCACCCCGCGCATTGCCGTATGCGGATCGTCGACGATCTCCGGGACTGTCCGCGGACGCGCCGCCGGAACGCCTACCGCATCGAGCGCCTTCTCCCATTCGGCAGCCGACCGCGTCGCGATCGCGGCCGAAATCTCCAGGCGCAGCGCCTCCCGGTTCTGCTGGCGCAGGGCGGCGGTCGCAAAGCGCGGATCCCTCGCCAGACCGGGCAGGTTGATCGCGCGAGCGAGCGGCTCGAAATGCGCTTCGGCATTCGCGGCGATTAGCAGCAAGCCGTCGGACGCCATGAACGCGCCCGCGGTTGCGACGCCGCTGGGCGCGTCGTTGCCGATCCGGCGCGGCACAGTGCCGGCATTGACGTATTCGACTACCGGCAAGGAGAGCAAATTGAGCATGCTGTCGAGCATTGCGACGTCGAGATGGCAGCCGTGCCCGGTGCGGCGCACCTCGTGCAGGGCGGAAACGACAGCAAGCGCAGCGTTGACCCCGCTCGCATAATCAATGAACGGCACCCCGACCTTTACAGGGTCTTGCTCCGGGTGGCCGTTGACGCTCATGATCCCCGAGATTCCCTGGATCACGTGGTCGTAGGCGGGACGATGGCTGAGCGGCCCCCCCTGACCGAAGCCGGACAGCGAGCAATACACGAGCGCCGGGTTGAGCTGAGAAAGCGTCGGGTAATCCAGGCCAAGACGCCCGATTACCCCGGGCCGCATGTTCTCCAGGAACACCTGGCTGCCGCCCGCCATGCGGCGGACCAGGGCGACGCCGCGGGGATCCTTCAGGTTGATCGTGACCGAGCGCTTGCCGGAGTTCTGGGCGAGAAAAGTCAGTCCCATCCCGCGCTCGTTGAGCGCGCGGTCGCTTCCCTGGCCGCGGGTCCACTCGCCTTCGAGCGGTTCCACCTTCAAGACCTCCGCGCCCAGCATTCCGAGCAGATAAGTGCAGTAGGGGCCGGCGATCAGATGACTTAGGTCAAGCACCCGCACTCCGGTCAATGGGCTAAACATGCTGTCTCGCAAGACCGGCTTGTCAATCGAGCATCGCGCCGACAGACTGGGCGAAAAGGGAGCAGCTCGCCGTGAAACACGGATCCATCGATGCGCTGTACATGTCCGCGTACCCGGCGTTCGCGCTGCTGGCGGCGATTCAGCTGGACTTGTTCTCCGCACTTGCGCGCGGCAAAGCGACCGCGGAGCAGGTCGCCGCGCGCCTCGACGTATCGCCCGGGCGTCTCGCGCCGCTGCTGAACGCCCTGGTGGTTGTGGGGCTGGTGGAAAAAACGGACGATCATTACACGAACGGTGCCGAGGCGCAGGCCACCCTGGTGCGCGGGCAACCCGGCTATCTCGAAGGCATCGGCGAGCTCTACCTCGACCGTTACTGCGCGGCGCTCGGCGCAGCGCAATCGATCCGCGAGGCTCGGCCGAGTGCGAAGAAGGACTTCTCCGCGATGAATCCGGAAGAAGCGAAGGCTTTCTTCGCGGGCATGTTTACGCGCGCGATGAAAGCCGGCCTGGACCTTGCGCGCCGCGCCGACTTCTCCGGCTGCGGCAGCATTGTCGACGCCGGTGGCGGCTCGGGCGGGCTCGCCGTCGGCCTGTGCCGGGCCTTGCCGGGGCTGCGCGTGACGGTTGCAGATCTGGCTCCGGTTTTGCCGATCGCGCAGGAGCGGATTGCAGCAGCCGGACTTGCCGACCGGGTGCAGCTCGTCGAGGCGGATCTCCTCGCTGCGCCGCTGCCCGGCCGCTACGACGCGGCGGTCGTGCGCTCGGTGCTGCAGGTGATGTCGGACGAGAATGCCGGGCGGGCGCTCGCCAACGTCGCGTCCGCGGTCAGGCCTGGCGGGCGGGTTCTTGTCCTTGGCAGAATGCTCGACGATTCGGGCCTCGCACCGGAGGAGTCGGTCTTCTTCAATCTGGTTTTCATCAGCCTCTACCAGGACGGCCGCGCCTATACCGAGGCGCAATACCGCAGATGGTTCGAAGGCGCAGGGGTGAGCGGCGTGCAGCGCGTTCCCCTTGACGGTGGGCACAGCATCCTGTGGGGCCGCAAGGAGGGATGAGCGACGCATCGCCGTTCGACTCAGAGCCAGACAAATCTGAAGGACTTGTCGCGGCGCATGATGCGGCCCGCCGAAGGCGCGCAGAAGTGCGCGGGCATAACCACATTGCCGGAGTCGGCATGCTGCTCAACGAAGCGGCAGCGCGAAGCGCTCGAAAGCGCAGGATCCTCGCACGCGCGGCTCGACCACCGGGGCCGCGCCAGCTGGAACGGCGAGTGCAGCACGTCGCCGGGAAAGACGCCGCGAGCACCCTCGGAGCGCAGGTTGATCACCACGTTGCCCGGCGTATGCCCCGGGCAAGGCTCGAGCCAAACGCCGTCCTCGAGCTCGTAATCGTCGGCCACCAGCAGCGCCCGCTCGGCGCGCACGATAGGCTGCACGCTGTCAGCAAAGGCAAGGCCGTGCATGCTCTTGTCTCCGCGCGCGTGCAGCGCGTCCATGTGCTCGTACTCCCGCCGGGCGATCACGTAGCGTGCGTTCGGGAAGGTCGGCACCCAGCGACCGTCCGCGAGCCGCGTGTTCCAGCCCACGAGGTCCCAGTGCAGGTGCGTGCACATCACGAAGTCCACTTCCTCCGGACGGGCGCCAGCCGCCGCGAGAACAGCGAGAAAATCGCCCTTGCGCTGGTGTCCGACCGGGCGCACCGGCCGTTCCTTGTCGTTGCCCAGGCAGGTATCGACGACAATGGTGTGGCGCCCGGTGCGCAGCACGAACGCGTGGAAGCTGAGGATCATCTGCCCGCTCGGTGGGTCCATGACCGGTCCGATCCAGTCCCGGGTCTCTTCCAGCACTGCCGGGTCCCAGTCGGAAAAGAAATCCTCCGGCTGCACGAAGGGCCCCTCGTACTCCACCGCGCGGCCGATGCGGAATTTCCCGAGGCCGATCATGCAGCCCGCGCCATGCGGCGCCGCCCGGCTTTCTCCGACCTTTCGAGCTCATCGAGGTAGAACAGGTGCTCTTCCTCGATCGTATGGCGCAGCGACTGCTTGTAGTGCCGGTCGATCCAGTCCTTTTTCGCCTGGATGTCGGCGCGCATCTCCTCGGGTTCCGGCAGGGCCGCCTCGCCCCGCTCCAGCGCGCAGATCCAGCGCGCCTGCCGCTCGAATACGAGGTTGAGCGCAGTCGTGGTGTTGAACATGCCCATGAAGTAGAGCCCCTCCCAGCCGGGTGCGCAGATCCGCTTGTACAGGTTGACGGCGTTGTCCTTCACTTCCAGCACCGAGGGCGGGATCATCGGAAGGTCGATGAGGTAGCCGGTGCATGCGATCAGCGTGTCGAATTCGTCGCTGGTGCCGTCGTTGAAGAAGATTCGGCGGCCCTCGATACGCTCGATTCCCTGCTTTACGAGGATGCGCCGGTAGGCGATATGCGGCACCACCACTGCGCTCGTGGTCGGATGGGCGCGCTGGGTGAGCGGCTTGAACCCGAGGTCGGTCATGCGGCCGTGGATCAGGTAGACCAGGAACGCAATGACCCTGCGGCGCACGGCGTCCGGAATCCACTTCCGGTAAAGCTTCATCGTGATGTCGGTGAAGGCGTATCCGAAAATCAGCTTCGGCCCGATCATGACGCCGGAGCGGGCCACCATGACCGTCTTCGGCGAGGTTACGCAAACGTCGCTCGCGATGTCGCAGGCGCTGTTGCCGACACCGATGACGCAAATGCGCTTGCCGACGAAAGGCTCGGGCTCGCGGTAGTAGTGCGAATGCAGGTATTCGCCCTTGAAGCCGTCCTGGAATTCCGGCACGTGCAGCGGCTTCGACAGGTGGCCGGTGGCGACGATCACCCTGTCGAAGGCCTCCACGGTTCCGTTCTCGAGGCGAACCTCCCATCGGGGCGCGTCGCGGCCGTAGGTTGCGGCGGGCTCCACCTTTACCACGCGCGACTCGAAGCGGATTCGGCGCGTAAGGCCGAAGTGCTCTGCATAGGAAACGAGGTAGCGGTGCATGTCCCGGTGGTCCGGGAACATCTGCACGCCGTCGTCGAACCCGAAATCGCTGAAACTGGTGAGGTTGCGCGCGGTGTTGATGTGCAGCGTCCTGTACGCGGAAGACAGGCCGTTGTCGTTCCCATAACACCACAAGCCGCCGATCTGCGTACCGATCTCGAAGATCGTAACGTCCCCGCAGCCGCTCTGCACGAGGTATTTTGCGCAGCACAGGCCCGAGGCGCCGGCGCCGATGACGGCATAGCGCCTAGCCCCGCCACCTAGCATTTCGGCTCGTTCTCCTGAATCGTTCTCCAGCGAGTCTGGTCGGCCGGCACGGGCTGCTTGAGCACCTTGGCCCGGAGCAGCATGTCGTTCCACGTCTTGAAGTGCGCAGCCGGCATGGTCGGGGTGAAGGTCGGGATGTTCTCGCGGATCATCTCGGCAAACTCCTTTTCCGAAAGCTCGGCGACCGGCAGTCGCGCCTTGGCGATGCTCAGCAGCTCGTTGAAATTAGCCGGATCGTCCAGCCAGCAATGGGCCTTCAGGGTCGCCTCGACGATGGCGTCTACCGCCTTCGGTCTGGCCTGCGCGGTCTTGCGCAGGGTCACGACCGCGTTGTAGTGGATGCCCTTGAAGTCTCCGGGTCCCTCGCCCTTGCGCAGGTCCAGGATCGTGGTTCCATATCCAAGCGCGGTGGCTACGGTCGGCGCGGGCGCGATCGTCATGTACACGTCCACCCTGCCGGCTTTCAGCGCGGGCAGGCCGGTGGGCGGCCCGCCCACCGCGATCCAGGTCATATCCCTGTCGACGCCGAGCATGGCATCGCCCGCCATGACGCGCATGAAGACCTCGCCGTCGGAGCCCCGGCCGTAGACGCCCCAGTTCAGGCCCTTCAGGTCGGCCATCACCGCGGGATACTTGCCCTGGTTCGGCACCTTCAGACCCTTGCGCGCGATGAGCACCCAGGGCATCGTGACATTGCCGACCAGAAAGACTTGATCCATCCCCTGCTCGCGCGCCAGACCTACGTTGCTCGGCGGCTGGTAGCCGAAGTGGATCGCGCCGCTGCCCATCTGCGAGTTCATCAGCGGCCCGTTGGCCACGGGGATCAGCGTGTACTTCAGGCCCGCCTGCTTGTAGAAGCCCTTCGCATCGGCTACGTAGAGCGGGATATGAAACGTCGCCCCGGGATAGAAGCCGATATTCACCTCCATCTCATCGGCCCGCACGGTGCCCGCTGCGCCGATCGCGGCGATGATGCTCAAAATACACAGGTTGGATAGTGCCTTCCTCGTCTGATTTACGATCCTCATGTTGCCCTCCTCCTCGATAAGGGGTTTTGACTTCAAGCTGGCGTGGACGTCGAATCCGTCCAGCTTCCGAGCAGCGCGGCCTCCACCCAGTCTCCAAGCATCGTCAGCACGACGGCTGTAACCGCCATGACCAGCAGAATGGCGAGCACCGCATCCATGCGCAGCAGGCCCGAGTAATACATGATGAGCTGGCCGAGCCCGATCTTGGATGCCAGCATCTCGCTCGTCACAACCCCGAGAAAGGAGTAGATCAGCGCCAGTTTCAATCCCGCGAAGACGCTCGGGACCGCCCAGGGCAGCATGATCTTGGTGAACTGCTGCCAGGGCGTGCAACCGAGCGAGCGGCTCAGCCGCATCAGGATCGGATCGACGTTGCGGATGCCCGCGTACGTGCTCAGGAGCACGATGAAGAACCCGAGGCTGAAGGCCAGGGCGACTTTCGAAGTCACCTCGATGCCGAACCAGAGAATGAAGATCGGGGCGAGGGCGATGCGCGGCATGCTGTTGAGCGCCGTCAGGAACGGGTCGACCAAGCGCTTCATCCTCGGAAGCTCGAAGAGGATCAGCCCGGCCAGCACCCCGCAGATGCCCGAGAGCACGAAGGCGATCAGGGTAGCGAACAGCGTGTTGCGGGCGTTCGGGATGATTTCCTTCGTAAAGCTCGAGATCAGGAAGCGCACGACATCGTCCGGGCTGCTGACGAAAAACTTGTCCAGCCATTTATAGTGAACCGCGATCCACCACAAGCCCGCGAATGCGAGCAGGATCAGCAGGCGTCCGGTATAGAGCCAGATCGCCTCGCCGATCGCCTTACTGCGCCGTGCTGCGCTGCGCGCGTCTTGCGTCGCCGCGAACAGCGCGGAATCGGCAGCTTGCATGGGCTTCGTTTTGGCCTTGATCATACGACCATCTCCGCTGCCAGATCGCTCCAGAGCCGCCTGTGGTACTCGTGGTACCGGGCATCGTTCTGCAGCGCCTTGATGTTGCGCGGACGCGCAAGATCAACCGGGATCTCCGACTTGATCGAACCGGGCCGCGCCGTGCAGACCAGGATCTTGTCGGCAAGCGTGATCGCTTCGGCCAAGTCGTGGGTGATGAACAGCACGGTACGCTTGTCCCGCTCCCACAGGTGCAGAAGACCCTGCTCGAGCATGAGCTTGGTGTGGGCATCGAGCGCGCCGAACGGCTCGTCCATCAGCAGGACCGGGCTGGGCATCAGGAACGTGCGGGCAAGCGCCACGCGCTGGCGCATACCGTGCGAGAGCTGGCGCGGATACGCGTCCTCGAACCCGCCGAGCCCGACCATCGAGATCAGGTTGCGCGCCTCCTCGCGCGTGTCTCGCGGCACGCCGCGGCCGTAAGCATGGACCTCCACGCCGAACAGCACGTTATCCAGCACCGTTCGCCAGGGCAGCAAGGCGTCCTGGGCAAACATGTAGGCCACGTCCTGGCGTCCGGCCCTGGGGGACTGGTCGCCCACCATGACGGTCCCCGTCTGCTGCGCCTCGAGGCCCGCGATGATGTTCAGGATGGTGGTCTTGCCGCAGCCGCTGGGGCCGACGATGACCACGAACTCCCCCGGCATCACGCTGAAGCTCGCGTCCTCCACCGCCAGCAGGCCGCTAGCGAAGCGGTGGGACAGGCTATCGACCACGATGCCGGTCCTGCGGGGGTTCATGTCTGAATCCATTGCCTAGGGCACGATGCGCTCGGCGCGAAAGCGCTCGATCTGCTCGATGAACATCTCTTCCGTGTCCTTGAAGTCCTGGAACCCGAAGCGGCGCGCCTTGAGCGTCGACGAGATGTGATCCCAGCTCTGGCGAAACGTCATGTCCGCGTAGCTCCAGTTGACGATCTCGGCCAGGGTAAGCGGTCGCAGCCCGTGCTTGCTCACCAGCGACTGCCACAGCGGCTCCTTATCGGCCATGTGCGAGGAAAGCGACAGGGTCTGCACGCCGCCATTCTCCATGCCGAAGTGGCGCGCGAGCTTGTCCCAGAGGTGTCGCCAACGAAACAGGTCGCCATTGACGATGTTGAAGCTCTCGTTCGCGCATTTCGGCTCGGTTGTCGCCCAGGCCATCGACCGCGCGAGCAGGCGCACATCGGTCGCCTGCGAGACGGCGTCGAAGCAGGCCTGCGTCCCCGGGAAGCGCAGCGGCAGGCCGAGCGCTTTCGAGATCGTCGCATACACTGCGAGAACCGCGATGAGGTTATGCGGATAGCCGAGCGAGAACCCGCATACGACCGCCGGGCGGACGCTCGACCAGCTCCAGGCCCTGCCTTTCTGCGCCGCGGCGAGATAGTCGGCCTGTTCAAAATAGAAGTTCGGCGACAGGTGGCGCGGATGCTCCTCTCTCGCCGGAGTGGTGAAGGGACCGAGGTGAGAGCCGTACCATTTGGTGCCCGTGACGAGGCACACATGCTGGAATTCCGGGGCGAGCTCCTGCAGCGGCTCCATCAGGTTGGTCAGCATGCGAAGGTTGTCCGCAGTTTCTACCGCAGCATCGGGATGGGGTGCGCGCGCTGCGTAGAAGAGATGGCTGATGCCGCCCTCGGAAGAGATCAGCTTGCGGCAGGCGGCCGCATCGGTGAGGTCGAGCCCGGCCAGCCGCCAAGCCGGGCGGTGCCGCGGCCGGCCGCGGGCGATGCCGATGACTTCCCAGCCACCCTGCGCCTGAAGATGCTCCGCGATGTTGCTGCCCACGATACCGAGCGCCCCCGCGACGACGGCCTTGCGGCTTGCCATCCCTCCTCCTTGTATCATTGTCAACAATGCGGTTTTTGCACGGCACTGTCAACCCATGATCCGCGACTTCATCTTGAAGGCGCAGGACCTGCGCTGGGTCGGGGAGCAGTTGTCTCGTCCCGAGTGCATCGTCGCCGAGCGCGAC
>CAYODZ010000150.1:0-11193 GCA_964402835.1 uncultured Gammaproteobacteria bacterium
C
This sequence comes from uncultured Gammaproteobacteria bacterium, assembly GCA_964402835.1. Taxonomy (GTDB): domain Bacteria; phylum Pseudomonadota; class Gammaproteobacteria; order Natronospirales; family JAIVGZ01; genus JAIVGZ01. The sequence goes on from CAYODZ010000150.1 coordinate 2, forward strand.
CAACCGTGCCGACGTTAAGATGCGGCTTCTTGCGTTCGAATTTTTCCTTCGACATCAGCGACTCTCCCGAATCAATTCATTTATAAGTAACTGGAGCCCATAACCAGATTTGAACTGGTGACCTCTTCCTTACCAAGGAAGTGCTCTACCGACTGAGCTATATGGGCGCCCATAACCTGGAGCGGGTGATGGGATTCGAACCCACGTCATCAGCTTGGAAGGCTGAGGTTCTACCATTGAACTACACCCGCAGGCCTTCACTTCCCATCATCTTCTGGTGGAGGGGGGAGGATTCGAACCTCCGAAGGCTGAGCCGGCAGATTTACAGTCTGCTCCCTTTGACCGCTCGGGAACCCCTCCGCAAATACAAGCCGCGTATTGTCAGTCAGCGGGGGAATCGCTGTCAACCGCTGATTCCGCGAAGATTCAGTCCTTTGCGACGATTTCGAGCAACTCGATGTCAAATACCAGCATCCCTTTCGGCGCACCCGGGCGCGACGAGTTGTCGTAGGCAAGATCGCCAGGAATCCAGACCCGGAAGGTGTCCCCCGCCCGCATCAGCTGTAGCGCCTCGGTCCAGCCGGCGATCACCCCCGCGACGGGGAACGTGGCGGGTTCACCGCGAACGACCGAGCTGTCGAACAATTGGCCATCCTCGGCGCGCCAGCCACTGTAATGGACCGTCACCGCATCGTCTGCCGCGACGAGGGGTCCATCGGCCGGGCCTGCCTTGAGGCGACGGTAAGCCAAACCGCTGTCGGTGACGGTGGCGTCGGCCGGGGGCGCGGCGACATCGTCCGGCGCCGGAATCGGGCTGCTGTTGTCTGCCTCCGCGGGCGCGGCGGCGCTTTCCGGTGCGTCAATCGCCGTCTGTTCGGTGTCGGGCGCTTCGTCAGCGCAGCCAATGAGGGACGCGGCGAGTGCGGCGGCGATGGCAAATTTCGTGAAGTGGTTCATTGAATGCCTCCATCTAGATATTGGTGCTGGCGGAGGGAATCGAACCCCCGACCTTCTGATTACAAATCAGTTGCTCTACCGACTGAGCTACGCCAGCGCTGCGGCGGCCGATTGTAGGCGATTCAGGCGCTCAATCACACGGGCGCGGCTGCAAAAGCAACGGCGCGTCGTCATCGAGCGCGAGCTCCACGACCACGGCCGCGGCCGGCGAGCCCCCAGCGGGCGCTGGGAAATCGAGCCACCAGGCGGTGGATTCGCGGCGACGCTCACCGATTTCGACCTCGAAGCCCATCGCACGCAGCCGTCCGGCCTGCTGTTCCGCGCCTTCGCGCTGGCGGAACACGCCGAGCGACACCGCATTCCGGGTATCGCCGTCCACGACGACGTAGAAATCGCGGACACCGGCCAGGCGCAACTGCTCAACGACCGCGCCAGCGGCCTCCCGATCCGGGGCGGGCGGCGTATGTACCCAGAACCCGAGTCGCTCTGATGCGTCGACGGCACGCGGACGCGCCGGCAGTCCCAGCCCGTTCAGGCGCGAGGCGGCGCTGAGCGCGGCCTCACGATCGGCAAAAGGCCCGAGCGCCTGACAGCTGGCCTCCGTATCCACAGTGACAACCGGATCGGGTTCGAGATTCGGCAGTGTCTCAAGTGGCGATTCAAGCACCGGCGCCGGTGACTCGGGCAACTCGGCCACCAGCACGAGCGGCGATGCGCCAAGTGGTGCGGCACCTGAAAGTGCGGGGCCCGCGGGTCGCGTGAATAGCCAACCGGCCAACAGCAGGTTCGCGACCACGAGGAACAGCGCAAGTCCTCGAATCATGATTGTGTCGCCCACGTCATCAGTCCATAAAGGACCAGCGGTTCATCGACCACAGCGCCGGGAATTTCTGACGCGAGCGCCGCCGCGTCGCCACCGCACAGTACCAGCCGCGGCGTTTCGCCGATGGCTTGCTCGGCTGTGCGACGGGCGCGTTCGATGAACCCGAGCGCCATGTTCCAAACGCCGGCTTGAATCGCGTCGGCCGTGTCGGTCGCGAATCCGGGGAGCGCACGGCCCTGCGCATTTCGCGTCAGTCGCGTACCGTCCTCGAGCGCCGCGCGCGAGAGTGCAAGGCCGGGCGCTATCCAACCCCCACGGTGAACGCCCATGACATCCATCGCATCGATCGTGATTGCGGAACCCGCATCCACCACACACAGCGCGACGCCGTAACGGGCGCGCGCACCAATCAGCGCGGCCCATCGATCGGCACCCAAGCGCGCCGGGGTCGCATAGGCGTTGGTCACGCCACAACTCGCCGCGCTGGCTGTAAACTCGCGCACGGTGTGATTGGCCAATGCGCCGGCAGCCATACCGGTGACGTCCACCAAGATGATTTCATCCGGGCGCACGACCGCTTCTAGCATGCGTGCAAGCGCATGCGGCGGGTCACCGTCGTGCGCGATCGCGTTCATCGGACCATCGGTGGTCGCGTACTTGACGCGTGAATTACCCACGTCGACATACAAGCGATTCATTCGCCGCGCGCCCGGACCGACACTTCGCCAGCCGTGAACCGGCGGATACCGTCCGCGGTTGCGACCCGCAGCGCACCATCGTCGTCAATACCGGCAGCCGTACCTTCGACGATTTCATGGTCGAGTTGCACGCGCACCGGTAGTCCCGCGAGTGCATCGTAATCACGCCACCGCGCGCGAAACGGGGTGAACCCCTTGTGTGTAAATTCGTCGAACGCTGCCATCAGCGAATTGAGGATGCCTGCAATCAGTGCATCGCGTGGCGGCAGTGCGGCCGGGAGTGATGCGAGCTCTACCCACCGCTGGTCGATCATTTCATCGGCGCCTGCCGGCAAGCGCCAGTTGATGCCGATGCCCGCAACGGCACGCGTACTACCGCCCGCTTCCGTTCGGCTCTCAACGAGCAAACCCCCGAGTTTCGCGCCGTCGACGACGAGATCGTTTGGCCATTTCAGGCGCACCTGCGGGTATCCAAAACCGGCCAACGTATCGCAGATGGCGACGCCGGCCACCAAGCCGATGCCGCCGAACCCTGCCGGCGTGTGCTGGAATGGATACGCGAGTGAAACGCAAAGGGTGGACCCGAATGGCGAGTACCATGCACGGCCCCGGCGCCCCCGTCCCGCGGACTGAAATTCCGCAACACACGCCGCGGGCCCACTGATTGCTTGCTGCAACAGCCGCGTGTTCGTTGAGTCGAGTTCCCACGCGACTTCCAGAGACTGCAATCGCGTCCGGACCGGCAAATGCAGTCCGGCAAAAATACGATCGCGGTCGAGCAGCGGCATGCCGCCATGGATTCGATAGCCGCGGCCTCGCACGGCGTCCACCGGAACGCCGCGCGCACGCAGGACCCGTACCTGCTTCCAAACCGCGGCGCGCGTAATACCGAGCCGCTCGGCGATGGATTCACCCGACACGAACTGCCCGCTCGCGAGCTCGCCAATCAGTCGTTCGCCCGCGGCGCGCGTCACCGGCGCTCGCGGAACAACATGACTTTATGGAATCGGTTTTCGTTGCCTGCGCGCATGCGCGCGAGGTTGCTGCGATGCGTATAGATAATGAACGCCGTCATCGCGATGGCAAACCCCCCGAACGGAGACAGCAAACCGCCATCCTGAGCGAGAACCGCCCAGACGACCATCGAGGCGGTCGCGACAATCGTCGAGAGGCCGACGAAGCCACTCAGGACCAGCACAACCACGAAGGTCGCGAGAACCACCAGCAACGCGACGGGCGCAATCGTGCCGACGACCCCGACCAGCGTCGCGGCGCCCTTGCCGCCCCGAAACCCGAAAAACACCGGCCATACGTGCCCGATGACCGCAGCGGCGCCGCACGACACGGCAGTGAGCGCTGGCGACACCCCGCCCAAGCCAGCGGCGTAAGCGGCAATCGGCCCGGCGGCGAGCACCCCTTTGCCGACGTCAATGACCATCACTGCGGCGGCGAAACCCTTTCCTTGTGTGCGGAGTGCGTTGGTGCCACCCGCGTTGCCACTGCCCTGCTCGCGGATATCGATGCCGCGGAAGCGGCCGAGCACGAGGCTGCCGACCACCGCGCCGAGCAGATAAGAGACGATGATTCCAATGAGTGCGGCCGTCATGTCCGCGATTTTACCGCGCCGAGATAAATTGCGGTGAGGACCAGCACCGCCCCGGTGGCCTCGCTGGCCGAAAATGCCCGCGCAAAGAACAATACGTCCCACAGAAAGGCCAATGCCGGTTGCAGCAGGAGAACGAGCCCGACCATCGAGGCGGGCACGGCGGTGATGCTGCGGGAGATCAACACCCACGCGAGCGCCTGGCACGCAACACCGTACGCGAGCAACAACGACCAGTCGCGCGCCGATGCAACCGCGAACGTTGCACCCTCTATCCAAACCACAACCGCGAGCAAGGCGGCGCAACTCAGCGAGATGATCGCCATATTGCCAACAAGCGAAGTGCGCGGGCCCGGTCCGCGACTACCGCGTACGGAGAGAATGTACGCGGCGTAGCAGAATGCCGTGACGATGCCGTAAGTGATGCCAGTGCGGTAACGCGGCTCGAGCGAAAGCCAGTCGAAGCCAACGATGGTTGCGAGGCCGGCGATGGCGAGCGGAATCGCGACGGCGGTCTGCCAGCGTAGCCGCTCGCCGAATGCGAGCACCCCAACGAGCGCGAGGATAAACACCTGCAGGTTCGCGATCAGCGTCGCGAGGCCTGGGCCGACGTAATGGATACTTCGGTGAAAGAAGAACAGGTCCAGCGCGAAACAGGTGCCAGCCAACAACATAAACATGAGCGGACGCCCGGACGGGCGCAGCCGCTCGCCGCGGATGACGACAACTGCGAGCAACACCAACCCACCGAACAACATCCGGTAAAACGCGGTCGCCGTCGGGCCGGTCTCGACGAGCTTCACGAATACGCCGGCGAAACTGATGAGCGCGGCGCCCAAAAGCAGGAATGGCATGCCGGGATGATACATACTATGCGGCATGAAACGAGTGCACGAGCACGAAATCGAAGTGCGCTGGGGCGACATGGATGCGCTCGGCCACGTAAACAATGCGACCTACTTCACCTACTTCGAGCAGGCGCGCATCAGTTGGTTCCGCGCGCTTACCCGCGACGCGGTGATGAGCCGTAAGCAGGGGCCGGTGATGGCCAACGCGAGCTGTGAATACCGCCGGGCGATTGTGCATCCCGCGCGGGTGGTCGTCGAGGTGATTCTGGGTGAGCCAGGCCGTAGCAGCCTGAGGACTGAGTACCGGATTCGGGACGCGGTCGACGCGACGCTCGAGTACGCGACCGGCGCATCGGTGCTCGTCTGGGTCGATTACGAATCGGGAAAGCCAGTGCCGCTACCCGACGAGGTCCGCGCCGCCGCGCGCTGATCTCTAGCCGGTCGCCTGCGACTCGGCGATGTGCTCGGGTTCCGTGACCTTCAGCGTCAGACACTTCGCCGAGCCGCCGGATTTCAGGAATTCCGACAGGTCGACCTCGTGCACTTCGAACCCCGATTGCTCGAGGCGCGCGCGCAGCGCATCCGATGCGCGATTCATGATGACGTGCCGCCCAATGTTGACCATGTTGCAAGCAAATTGTTCGGCGTCGGAATCGCTAACGGCAATGCGCTTGTGCGCAGGCACGCGCCGTTCGATTTCCGCACGCGATGCGTCGTCGAATGCCGCCGGGTAGTACACGAGATAGCCACCCGCGAGTGGGCACATGCAGGTATCGAGGTGGTAGTAGTACGGGCTCGCGAGCTTCAGCGATACGACCTCGCGGCCGAGCCAGTCCGCGACACGCTGGTGCGATTCGAGGTCGGTCCGGAACCCGTACCCGGCCCAAATCCATTCGCCGCCGCGGTCGATCAGCGAATCTCCCGCGCCTTCGTAGTGCATGCCCTCGGGCAGTTCCAGTACGTCAAATCCGTTCTCGCGGAACCAGCGGCCGAAGTGCTCGGCCTCACCCTGACGCTCAGGATGGAAAAACCGACTGAGCACGGCGCGCTTACCGCACACGGTGCCGGCGTTCGCGGTGAACACCATGTCGGGAAGATCCGGCGCCGGTGGAACTTCATCGACCTTCGCGAAGCGCGCAATCGTGTCGCGCAGTGCGCGCCATTGGATGCGGGTGAGCGACGTCGACACCTGGTCGACGTTGCCTTCCATCCATGGGTTGATGACGTAATCGACATGGAAATGCTCGGGTGAGCACATCAGGATTCGGGTTTCGGTCTGCGCGTTCATAGCGCCAGCATAGCCGAGATTTTTTAAAAGAAAACCTCAACTTAGGGTCGGATGAATACCGAGAAATAACTGGCGTTATCGGGTGAATAGCCCAGTGTCGCGTGAATATTATTCCGGATTGCGAGTTTGGGGAAGGAAGATTTCCGCAAGCATGCATCGAACGCTGCCGCCGGAACACCGCTCGATGGTCGCGATATCCGTGTCGGCGATGCGCGCGTACTGCGTGAGCATTTCGCGCTGCGGATCGTCCAGCGCTGCCCAGGCCTGCGCAGACATGGCGAGCACAGGCGTGCCGTTGGCGGCCTGCAGCTCGAGTGCGTTACCAGCGAACGCCGCCACCTGATCGTGCGAGAGTTCGATCACCGCGCGACCGCCGACCCCGAGCCGCTCGCGGACAGCGTCGCGTTCTTCGGGGTCGATGATGGCATCGAGACAGATAGCGGCGGCGCGCGTGCCAATCCACATCTGTACGTTGGTGTGGTAAATCGGCACACCGTCACGGTCAAGTGCCGAGAAAACAACGGGCTCAAAATCCAATGCTGCGCAAAACTCATCCAGCACGGCGCGATGCGTCCGGGCTGAGAGACACGCGTACGCGACGCGGTTCACGCGGTCGAGCACCATGCTTCCGGTGCCCTCGAGCGCGAGCCCCTGGTCAGCATGATGGGTCAAGTCGATGACCCGACTAATCTTGAACCCACCGGACTCTGCGAGGTCCGCGATGACGTCGCGCCGCACTTCTGCGCGTCGCGACGGCGCGTGCATCGGATACAGGACAACCGTGCCGTCGTCGTGCGTGGTGAACCAATTGTTCGGGAAGATTGCGTCACGACGAGCCGGCTCCGGCTCGTCATCAAATACACGCACGTCGACGCCGGCATCGGTTAGCGCTGCAACGACGCGCGCGAACTCCTGCAATGCTGCCGTGTGTGCGATGCGATCGGGTAGCGCTTCGAGGTGCTGGAACGCATTGCTCGGCGCCGTCTCGGGATTCGAACCGAAATGGGCCGGCCGAATCATCAGCACTGAGCGGGTCGTCTGCGGCATGGCGCGGATTTTAGCCTGCGCGCACGATACTCCGCACTCTATTTCCGAGCCGGGTGAAGTAGCCGAGGATATACAAGCGAACTGAGATGGCGACCACGTCCCGAATCATGCCCGCACGCCGAAACAGACCGACGAGCAACCCGTACTTCCGCTCCTTGATGTGGTGTCGCGTTCCCGGAATCAGGGCGAATCCCATCCCCTTTCCTGCTTGCTTCGCGCAGTAGTTCATTGCGACTTCGATTTGAAACCCGTGCTTGTGTGCTTTCGGAACGGACTCCCACAGGTCCCGCGTGAGCGCGCGCTCGCCGCCGATGATTGGAAAAAAATGGAGTGCTCGGTTCAGCCAGTAAGTCCGGCGCGCGCGAATACCGACGAACATTTCATACCGTCCGGCTTTGACCGGTTCGATAATGCGGCTGAGCGTCGCGTTGTCGTACCCCGTCACGTCGGCATCCATGAACAAGAGAAGGTCGCAGCTTGCGGCGGTGACGCCCGCCTCGAGGGCGGCGGCCTTGCCACCGTTTTCCGCGAGCGTGATGACGCGGGCGCCGGCGTCCGTCGCGAGCTCGGCAGTCCGATCGTCGGAGCCGTCATCAACCACAATCACTTCGCGAACGTCAGGGTGGCCGGCGACTTCGGCCACTTTCGTACCGATGGTCTCTTCTTCGTTGAACGCGGGGATGATTACCGAGACCATCGTTGCCTCAGGATTCTCGCGATGAGCAAATGCCCGAGCACGGCGACGACGACGAAGATGAGGAACGCGATTTCGATGTTCTGCATGACCTCACCCATCCGGCCGACCGCGCCGCGGACCGAGTAGCCGACCGCACACAATGCGCCGACCAGCAGCAGCACGCCGATGCTGTTCGCGATGATGTAATTGCGAAGCCGCATCTTGTGGACACCGGCGAGGACCTGAGCGGCGGTCCTTGTCCCGTAAACGAACTTTGAGCCGATCAGGATTTGCGGGCCACGCTTCAGATACATGCGTTCGACCCGTGCCATGCCGCGGCCAACGCGTCCGCCCGCGAAGCGCTCCAGGCGCGCGCGAGGGACGCTGCGCCCCAAGTAGTACCAAACGAGGTCTGACAGGGCCATCGCCGGTACGGCAATGGCGAATACGTACTCGAGCTGCAGCCGCCCGGTCACCGCAAGGTAAATCGCCGGTAGCAGGACCAATTCGCCAGCGAACAACAGCCCTACGAAGATGAATGCATAGGGATGGTCGGACAGAAGATTCAGTAGCGGCTGGAGGAATTCCGGGAACATTATGTCCATTAGCGTTCATACGCTGTTCGACCGTCAAGTGGGGAAAAGCCCTAGCGTGTGCGGCGCACCACGCTGAAGGTCCCGTCGGTCTCCAGCACGACATCCGCGACGGCGTCCATCTCACCGGCGCCCGCGGCACGCGCCGCAGCGCGAATCTCTTCGTCGGTGACCCGGGTACGACGCATTGCGCTCTGGATGTATGCACCGTTGTGAAACAACAGCGTCGGCTCACCGGTAACCAGTTTCCGCACCCACGGGACTCGCACCGCGAGCCAGGTAACCACGAACTGCAATCCAATCAACACTGCGAAAGCGAGCGCGCCTTCGGCGAGCGTGACTTCCTTGTTAAGAAGGATGGTTGCAAGTGTGGACCCGAGTGCAATCGTCACGACGAAGTCGAATGCATTCATTTTCGACAGTGTTCGTTTGCCCGATACCCGCAGGAACACAATCAAAACGACATACGCAAGCACGCCGATCACGAGCGTTCGCACGAGGGTTTCCCAGTTATTGAAAAATAGGTCGCTCACCGGCATCCGTCGAGCACCCATCGCGCGAGCGCCGCTGCGTACTCGGAATCTACAAGCTCGTGCCCGCCTGGGATGCTGATCACGGACGCAGACCTGAGCACGGATGCGAGTGGCTCTAGGTGGTGCGTCGGCGGTGCAAGTTCGTCTGCGTCGGCACCTATCAGAAGCACCGGCCGATCGCCGAACGCGCGAGCAAGGTCGACGAGCTGGTTTGACCGGCTACCGGCGGCGATCTCATTCGCGAGGCCTTCAGCGCCCGCTGCCAACTGATACGAGAGCGCAGGGTCCGCGGCGATCGACCCGAACATCTGTTCGAATCCATTTCGGACGCCAATATCGGCAATGAATTGATCGCCGAGCATGCCGAGGTCGAACACCAGCGCGCCTGCGGCACACGGAACCGCGGAATCTGCCGCAGCGGTCTGCAGCGCGATCCAGCTGCCGAAGCTATCCCCGACCGGGATGAGCGCATCGACGTCCACGCGATAGTAGCGGGCGATTTCCGGTTCGCGCAGATACGCGAGTGCGGCGCGCGCATCCTCGCGCGCGTTCGCAACGCTGAATTCACCCGGCGCGCCCCACGCGCCGCGGTAATTAAAATAAAGGACGTTGAGCCCCGCGCCCCGCAGCGCGGCGATTGTGGCATCCGCCGGTTCCGGCAAGCCCGGAAATCCGTGGAACCAAACGAGCGTCGGGTGAGGCGTAATGCCGTCGGCGACATAGATCGTGCCGGCGAGCTCAACGTCGTCGACCGGAATGCGAACGGCGCCGTCGAATGGGCCCGGATTCACCGGCACCGGCGCGTCGGGCGCCGCCGAGCAGCCGGGGAGCAGGCACAGCGCGAGCAGAATAGGGATAGGGTTCATTTACCAACCTTATCCCTACTCTCACATTGGGGACAAGCGCCACAAATCCCTTGAGTACGGTGGCGTGTGTCGCGCGTCTAGCAAGGTGAGTTGCGTGTTAGCGCAGACCTGAAGCGATCAACGAAGGGGCGCGCGTTGCATGCGTGGGGTCTCCCCATGCCCCAATAAAAAACCCCGAAGACCTTTCGATCTTCGGGGTTCGAATAAAAGCCTGGCAGTGACCTACTCTCACATGGGGAACAAGCGGCCGCCGACAGTGTTGATCGCTGAGGCATCCCGCGCGTTAAGGCTGCGGCGCGGACCGAGCACCAACGCTAAAGCGCATACCGAAGCATCAAAATGAGTGGGGTCTCCCCTCATTCTTTCGAGCCAAAAAAGAAGGCCCCGAACTTTCGTTCGGGGCCTTCGGTATTAAAAGCCTGGCAGTGACCTACTCTCACATGGGGAGACCCCACACTACCATCGGCGCTGAGCAGTTTCACTTCCGAGTTCGGAAAGGGATCGGGTGGTTCCCACTCGCTATTGCCGCCAGGCAAACTGGTTTCGCTTTCGCGTGAAATCGGATGTTGTAGGGCAAGGGTTGTTGCGTTTCTTGGACCAGACCAACCCAAGCAAAACTGCTTGAGGTTATATGGTCAAGCCTCACGGTCAATTAGTACTGGTTAGCTCAACACATTGCTGCGCTTACACACCCAGCCTATCAACGTCGTAGTCTTCGACGGACCTACAGGGGTATCAAGTACCCAGTGAGATCTAATCTTGAGGGGGGCTTCCCGCTTAGATGCTTTCAGCGGTTATCCCGTCCGCATGTAGCTACCCGGCAATGCCACTGGCGTGACAACCGGAACACCAGAGATGCGTCCACTCCGGTCCTCTCGTACTAGGAGCAGCTCCTCTCAAATCTCAAACGCCCACGGCAGATAGGGACCGAACTGTCTCACGACGTTCTGAACCCAGCTCGCGTACCACTTTAAATGGCGAACAGCCATACCCTTGGGACCTGCTACAGCCCCAGGATGTGATGAGCCGACATCGAGGTGCCAAACTCCCCCGTCGATGTGGACTCTTGGGAGGAATCAGCCTGTTATCCCCGGAGTACCTTTTATTCGTTGAGCGCTGGCCCTTCCAAACAGAACCACCCGATCACAAGAACCTACGTTCGTAACAGCTCGACGTGTCTGTCTCGCAGTTAAGCACCCATATGCTAATGCACACACAGCAAGAATTACAACCGAGCTGAGGGTACCAACGTGCTCCTCC
>CAYODZ010000151.1:0-3809 GCA_964402835.1 uncultured Gammaproteobacteria bacterium
CGCAGATCGGCGCCGCCTTCGAGCATCAGCGTGGCGGTCGTGTGACGGAGCATGTGGCAACTGCCGCGCTTCGTGATCCCCGCCGCCTCCAGATAGCTGCGAACGAGCGCCGAGAGGGTCACCGGATGGAACGCATTGCCGCGAGTGGTCAGGAACAGGACGTCGGTCTCTTCATCGATCAACGCTGGTCGACCGTCGATCAGGTATTTTTCCAGCCACTCCAAAGCCCGCCGACCGATCGGCACGACCCGGTCCTTGCGGCCTTTGCCCTGGCGGATCACCACCAGGCCTCGCTGCGAATCGATGTCGTCCAGGTGCAGGGCGATCAGTTCGCTGCGCCGCATTCCGGTGGAGTAAAACGTCTCCAGGATGGTTCGGTCCCGCAGCCCCGGAGCGGTCGTCAGGTCGACGACCCCGAGCAGTGTTTCGACTTCCTGGAGTGTCAGGTAGCTCGACGGCAGACGATACTCTTGCTTGGGCATCTGCAGCTTCTCGGCCGGGTTCACTTCCAGCCGCCCCTGTTCGACCAGCCAGCCGAGCCAGTGTCTGACGGCGATCAGGTAACTCGCCTGCGTGGCGAATTTCAAAGGCTTTTCCGTCCGAGCGTTTCGGTGATGGAAGAGGCTCCGCCGATAGGCTTCGAGGATTTCTGGAGTGAAACCGCCGGCGGTCTCGACGCCGCGGTCTTCGCACCAGGCGAGGAAGCGGCCCAGCGAGTAACGGCGGCTGGCGAGGGTCCGCGGCGACCAGTTGTTCATCCGCAGATCGGCGAAGTAGCGGGAGAGCAACGCGTCGAGGGTAACTTTGTGAGACATGACAGACTCCAGGTTTGAGTCGGCGCAGACTGACAGACAGTCGTGCCGACGGGTAAAGAAAAAGCCCGGTCAGAGTGACCGAGCCTCAGAGAGCAAGTGATCTCACACGAGATGCACTTATGCGGTTACGGCAAGGCGAATGATCAGGGGGCCTTGCGAGGTTTTGACGCGAAGTTTCGCGCCAAACGTTTTTAGTGATGTGCTGGCAACGACTTGCGTCGGTTTTTGAGGATGAGAAGCGGCCGAAAGCCGCGTGGAAGCCTTGAAGAAGGTGGGGTTCAGCTTGCCTTCTCAGGCCGGAAGGTTGCCTCCGCACCCCGGAAGGTTTTTACTTTTGTCATAGTGGCAGGTTCTTTGAGTCGAGACGGATCGAGGAGTCCCATCAGGAACGGTTGGCCTTCGCGGCCCTCGCCTGCGTACAGCAGTTCGTAAACATATCGCTGGCCGTTGCGGCCTCGATGAACGTACACGTACTCCAGGTCGACGAGCCGGTTCAGGTGAATGCTGATCTGAGAGTTGCTCCAGAGCGTCGCTTCACGAATGTCACGACGCGTGAAGCGGAACGCTTTGCGAGCGACGCCGTTGAGACCGGCATTCTTGTCGACGTAATCATTTAGCTCGCCAAGCAGGTTTCTCGTTTGCGGCGATAATTCATCGAGACTGCGGCCGAGAACTTCACCGGCCAGGCCGTTGGCGACCGCGATATCGTGTCGTTCGACATTGATGAACTCGAAGCTTTGGCCGTTGATGGTTTGACTCTGGACGGTCCGCTGGTGTTGGTGCAGAAACGCGATCGTGTTGATCAGCGTTAAGTACTTGACGTGGTCGCGGCGCATCCGCGTCTTGTGGTTGGGGAACGTCAGCTGCGGTGCGTACGGGTTGAAGACCTTCATCGGTCGCAAGAGACGCTGCGCGTTCTGGTGCAACTTGCGTAGCGACTCGGCGGCGAAGCCACTTTCGGTAACGTCGACGGTAAACGCTTCGCGTTGCTTCGACTGGATGGCGCCGGTTTGCCCGTCGGTCTCATCGACTGACAGAACCAGGCAGCGATTGCCGAGTTCCTCGTCGATCTGCATGGCGGTGGTGGTCAGAAAGATTTGCACGGGGCCTTCGACGTGGTGTTCCTGGGTCTGAGCGCGACCGTTTTCGCCTCGGCCGACGGTGGCATGACGGAGTTCACCGTCGCTTTGAAGCAGTTTCAGTGCATAGGCCGCTTCGCCGATCCCTTCGCCTTCGCTGATCGCGAGGATCTTGTGCTTGACTTTGTCGGAATCGAGGTAAAACAACGACTGACCGGTCATGCCCGAGAATCGCCTGACGTCTTCGCTGGGCATCATCGCCAGGATCGCGTCCATCAATGACGTTTTGCCTGCGGACGATGATGATTGAATCACGACAGCCAGCGGCGATTCGAGTTTGCGGCTGGTGGCGGCCAGATAACCGGCCAGCTTGTTGATCCCTTCGCCGACCATGCCGCAAGCGTCGATGTCGGCGACGATCCGTTCGAGCAGCCGCGGCGAGCGCAACAGCGACAACGCTTCCCGTTCTTCATCGTCGCTCAGTTTCACTTCCATGCTTTGCGGTTGCTTGAGCGCGGCAAGCCGCTCGCTTTGCAACGTTTCCAACTTCAGAAGCAACTGGCCGATGTCGCGTTTGACGAGTTCTTCGTCGACGTAGAGCTCCAAAGCGGCGGCCTTGATGAACGATGCTCGCGATCTTGCCTTCACCAAGTCTAACGCATCGAGATGAACCAGTCCGTCCCGGCTGGCCATCAGCGACACTTTTAACGTGCAGGCCGAGGCGTTCTTCTCCAGTCCGCGAATGCGGTAGCGGCGATCGTCACGATGGAAGACGATTTGACTGTCTTCAATGACCAGATCACTGCCGATCTCATTCGTGTTATTCGCGTCATTCGTGGTTGTTGTCCCGGCATCTTCGGGATTGTTTGCTGCCTTCGTCGCCGAAGTTTCCGCGGCTTGTCGGTTCGCTTCGTCGACCGTGCGTTCCTCCTCATCACGCGCCACTCGCTGCTTGCCGCTTTTCTCTCCGATGACGATCACCGACTCTCCTGACGCGTGCGGATCGAGCTTATGGCCACGGATGCCGATCACGCTGCCTTGGTCGATGATCGGCACGGTCACGTAGCCGCGAAGGGTTTCCCGGCCGTTGGCTTTGTAGACACCGGCCGTTTCGAGAATCTCGCGAACTTCGCGACCGACCTTGATCCGCTTGTGCGGTATCTTCTTCCCCAGTGACCTGTCGGCGAAACCGATGCGTTGCTCGTGTGCCTGTTCGGCTGTCAGCTTGAGTTCCTCTTTGATAAAGGTATTCGCCTTGTCGTTGCCTTCCAAGCAGGAGGCGTAGTAATCGGCGACGGCCGAAAGCGGCTGGTCAACGATCGTTTTCAAGAAGTCGTTGTCCATCGGTTGGGTTTTCCTTCAGTGGTGGGCGCGTACCGGTAGCGGTAACGCTGGGGGCGTTTGCAAAAAAGGATGGAACACGCGATGGGCCGATCAGCCGGCTGCGCTGCGCCCCATCAAGGCTGACGACGTTGGAAAGAGGAGTGGGAAGAGAAAGTTTGTTGGCTTCGGATCGAGTCGCTATTCGGCCAACCCTTGATGACGCGGCAACTTCGCCTCGGTGTCAATGGGGCTGATGGTCGGCCGCGGTGCTTTCTGCGAGAATGCTCGACACGAACTGGTAAAGCCTGCCGGTTACAACACGGAGTGGCAAGTTAGGCATGGAGGCGACGACCCCGGCACCGAAACCACACCATGCCAGCGTCACGACGACGCTGCGGCGGTATCACATGCGGGGCATGTCGCTCGGCTACCGTCAGCGGCGAGTGCTGAACCAACTGATCGGCTGCCGCCGGGGCTGTTACGGCAGCCGGACGCACGTCTGCCAAGCGTGTGACCACGGACAGATAACGCTCAACTCTTGCGGCAACCGGCACTGCGTCCGCTGTGGCGACGGAAGGCGGGCCGGCTGGCG
>CAYODZ010000152.1:0-11535 GCA_964402835.1 uncultured Gammaproteobacteria bacterium
TGCGGCTCGCCGCTGGAATCGGCAGCGGTATTTATACGGCGGTTGCCGTAGCCACGCTCGGCGCAACGGCCAGACCGGCGCGCGCATACAACATGATGCTATTTGCGTTCGCGTTCTCGCAGGCGCTTGAATTGCACATCCTGCCGCAACTGTCGATGAGCGGGATCTACCTCGTATTCATCGGCTGCTACTGTTTCGGGCTGTTATTCCTGCACTGGCTGCCGGCGCGTCCCGCTGAGAAGGGCCTTGAGGTAGAGGTCGACGTCGCTGAACGCGGTGGCGATCATCACGTCGTACACAAGCACGTGCCGGCCTATGTGCCGTGGCTCGTGCTCACGGCGATTGTTATTACCTACATCAATATTGGCGCGTACTGGACCTATATCGAACTGGCAAGCCTCGCCTCGAACGCGACGCCGGAATGGGTCAGCCGGGTGCTCGTCTGGACATCCTTCTGCTCGATCATCGGCTGCCTGTTCGCAACCCTGGTCAGCAACCGGTTCGGGCTGGCGCGACCGCTACTGGTAACCCTCGTTTGCCAGGCGCTGATAGTCGGCATGCTGGCAGGCGGTATCAATGACACGAACATTTTAATCAGCATGTTCAGCTTCAATTTTCTTTGGATCTTCATCGACGTTTATCAGATGGCGACTGTTGCGAACGTGGACCCTTCGGGCCGCTTCGCGTCACTGATGCCCGGCGCGCAGGGACTGGGCCAGATTCTTGGACCGAACATTGCCGCAAGCATTCTCGCCGCGGGTTTCGGCTACGACGGGGTATTCATGATGTGCGCGGCGGCATCGTTGATTGCGATGTCCGTCTATCTCTTCATGTACTTGCGGCTGAAAAGGACGATTCCGGCCCTGGCTGATGCATCGTGAGATACGGATTAACGCAGCAGGATTTTCAGGTGCCGAGGCGCGCCGCGACGTCATGCATGCCGCTGATGCCCAGTACGTGCACACGCTGCTTTTCGAGAACAGCGACGCCGCGCAAACCCAGTTTCCTGATGGCGTGCTCGTCGACCGCGCCGGCATCAGCTACGTCGAGCAACAGGCGCGTACCGGCCGCCTCGATGCCGCGGAGGTTTGCGCCGCCACCCAGCGCTTTGAGCAGACCGGCGAGTTCATTGTCTGACGGCGTCCACGCAGCAACCTCGGCCGGCGCGGGCGGCGCGTCGGCCGCATTCCCGACCTGCTGGCGCATTGCGGCAGCAATTTCGTCCGCGCGCAAGCCAATGACCACCTGTACGGCATGATCGCCGGTCCTCAGTACACCCGCCGCACCCAGTGCTTTCAGGCGCGCATCATCCACGCGGCCAGGATCCTTGACGGTCAGCCGAAGCCGCGTTGTGCAGGCGCCGATTCCTGTCAGGTTGCCGGCACCGCCGAGCGCGTCGATCAGCGGCGCAATTTCATCGTTGCCGTCCGCAGCTGCGTCCCTCTGCGCCGATTCCACGTTGTCCCGCCCCGGCGTCTTCACATCTCGCCATGCAATGTACAAACGGAATGTGAAGTAGTAGACGAAGAAGTAAACGATACCGACAGGCAGCATCAATAGCGGCCGCGTCGCCCGATTGAAGTTCAGTACATAATCAAAGAATCCGGCCGAGAATCCGAAACCGAGACGGATCTCCAGCAGGTCCATCACAACCATTGATACGCCGGTCAGCACGGCGTGAATTGCGTACAGTGCCGGTGCTACGAACATGAACGTGAATTCGATCGGTTCCGTGATGCCCGTGAGAAACGATGTCAGCGCCATCGAGAACAGCAGTCCACCGACCGCGGCGCGGCGCGGCTTCGGCGCTGCACGATACATCGCGAGGCATGCGGCGGGCAGCCCGAACATCATCACCGGGAAAAAACCGCTCATGAACGCGCCCGCGCCCGGGTCATCGGCAAAGAAACGCCGAAGGTCGCCGGTCGTGCCCTCGAAGTCGCCGATGATGAACCAGGCGATGTTGTTCAGTATGTGATGCAGGCCGGTAACAATCAGGATGCGGTTCAGCAGGCCGTAAGCAAAGAGGCCGATCTCGCCGGCGCCCGTAACGGCATGGCTCAATGCATCCATCCCGCTTTGCAGTACTGGCCAGCCGTACCCGAACGCCGCCGCCAGCACGAGTGCCGCGAAGCCACTGACGATCGGTACGAAGCGCCGTCCGGCGAAGAATGCGAGGTACTCCGGCAGGCGGATACTCGCGTACCGGTTGTACAGAGCGCCCGCCAGGATGCCGCAGAGCAGGCCCGCCGGCACGCTGAGCCTTGCAATGGCCTCCGCGCGGAACTCGCGGCCGAGCATCCCGATCATCTCAGGCGACGCGCCGGCAAGGATCTCCGGCGGTACCGCGATCAGGACCTTCGCTCCCTCGGTTGTGACGAGGTACGCGACGATTGCAGCCAGCCCGGCCGCACCGTTGGCCTCGCGCGCCAGTCCAACGGCAACACCGACAGCGAACAACAGACCGAGATTCGAGAAGACCGCATCACCGGCCGCGGCAACATAGGGAAGATCCAGCAGATCCGGTTGCCCGAGACGCAACAGCAGGCCCGCGATCGGCAGCACAGCGATCGGCAGCATCAGCGAGCGGCCCAGGTTCTGGATCATCTCGAACACGGGCTTCATGTCGCGGTCCTCGCGTTGCCTGTTTCAGACCCGCTGCCGACGGCAACAAATTCTTCGGCATCCGCACGCACGTCGCCAGCCGATTCGCAATTGAGCGCGCGCATCGCGAGCTCGCGACAATCCGCAACCGACCACGCGCGAATCATCGCCTTGACGCGCGGCACGGCCGCGGGCACGACAGACAGCTGCCGGATGCCGAGGCCGAGTAGCACCGCGGCGACGGCCGGGTCGGCCGCCGCCGTGCCACACACCGAGATCGGGCGGCCTGCAGCGTCCGCGGCATGGGTGGCCGTATCGACGAGGCGCAGCACCGCCGGATGCAATGCATCCAGTTCGCCCGCCAGCGCCGCCAAACCGCGATCCATGGCGAGCGTGTACTGGCAGAGATCGTTAGTGCCGATCGAGAAGAATTCCACGAGTGGTGCGAGCCGCGCCGCGATCAGCGCGGCCGCCGGCGTCTCGACCATGATGCCGAGTTCCACTGGCGTATCACTTTCAGTCCGCGCACGGGCACGATCGAGCAGCTCCCTTGCGCGGTGCACCTCGCCGGTGTCCGCCACCATCGGCAGCATCATTCGCAGCGTACCGGCGTGACGTACGGACAGCAGCGCCTCAAACTGGCATTGCAGCAGTTCGGGTTCTCGCAGCAATAAGCGAATGCCGCGAACTCCGAGCGCCGGATTCTCCTCGTCGGCGCGAGTTGTAAACGCCAGCGGTTTGTCACCCCCGGCATCAAGGGCGCGCACCACGAGCGGGCGTTCGTCAAGGGTATCCGCAATTGCCTGGAACGCAGCTGCCTGTTCGGCGGCTCCGGGCGGCGCGGCACGCCCCATGAACAGGAACTCGGTGCGCAGCAGTCCGCAGCCATCCGCACCATTCGCCACGGCATCAACGGCATCGTTCGGCGAACCAAGATTGGCGAGCACGGCAACGTCGATACCGTCCCGGCTGCGGCAGGGGTATTGCGCGGCAGCCAGGTCCGCATGCCGCTGCTCGCGCGCTGCGTCGACGCGGGCAGCAAAACGCCGGCTCGCAGTCGCATCCGCCGCCAACGTCAGCTCACCGGCTCCGGCATCCAGCAGCAGCTCGGTGCCGCGCGCGATCGCCATGACCGCACTGCCTGCGCCGACAAGCATAGGAACATCGAACGTTGCTGCGATGATCGCCACATGCGAACTCGTGCCCCCGCCCGCAAGGCAAATGCCGGCGACGTGCTCGCGGTCCATTTCCATCAGTTGCGTCGGCAGCAGATCGTCGGCCAGCACAATACTTGCGTCGTCAAGCGCCAGGGGGTCGGCCGCGCCTTGCCCGGCGAGGACGCGCTGCACACGGCGGCCGACGTCGCGGAGATCGGCCGCCCGCGCACGCAGGTATGTGTCGTCGAGGCGCTCGAGACCGGCAGCCGTGCTTTCAATCGCCTGCTGCCAGGCACGGGGTGCACTCTGGCCACCGTCGATTCGCGCCTCAACATCGCCGGTGAGTTCGGGGTCGTCAAGAAAGGCCGCATGCGCCGCCGCAATCTCTCGCGCCGCGCCCGCGGCACCGATCTCGTCCAGGAAGCTGCGCACTTCGGCCCGCGCCTCGTGGAACAACGCGCGTTCCCGCGCGCTCCCACCCGCTTCGTGCCGGACCGGAATCCTGCCGACGCCAAGCGGTGCCGCAATTCCCGCGGCGAGACCACCAGCAGCGCATTGCCCGCGGATGACCTCGCCCGGGCGCGGCGCGTGACGCTCCGGCGATGCGGCATCGTCGCCGGCCGCCCGCCCCGCAACCTCCGGCTCGCCGAGCACCGCCGCGGCTGCCTGCAGCGCGGCGTCGGCGTCGGGCCCGCTCGCCTCCAGCGCAACGCGATCGCCCGCGCGAATGCCGAGTGACAGGGTCGCTACCGGGCTGTGAAGGTTCGCAATCCTGCCGTTTGCCGCGCGGCAGCGAACGTGCGCATCGAAGTCGCGCAGGACGCGGGTCAGCGCTGCAGCCGGGCGCGCGTGCAAGCCGTGCGGCAGCGTGATGCGGACCATCATGCTCGCTGTCACAGCGGCCGCCGTTTCCGGTTCGGCGGCGGTGCCGACGGTCACGTCGAACAGTGGCTCGCCGGCGGCGACCGGCCCGGCGCTATGCCGGCGGGTGAGCGACACGACGTCGCGCGCCATCAGCACCACCGGCGTAATCAGGGCGGGCGCGTTGCGGGCAATGAGGTCCATGTCGAATGCGAGCAGCGGCTCGCCTGTCGCAACGCGCGCCCCGGTTTTTACGTGCACGTCGAAACCTCGGCCTGCAAGCGCCACGGTATCGATGCCGACATGAATCAGAATCGCCATGCCATCGCGTGCCGTCACGGTGACTGAATGCGCACTGTCCGCAACGTTGGTCACGATCCCGTCGAACGGTGAGACGACAACGTTGCCGGTCGGATCGATCGCGACGCCGTCACCGAGCAGCCGGTCGCGAAACACCGGGTCGGGGACATCCGACAGCGACAGGCACCAGCCGTCGAGCGGTGCGTGCACCGTAAGTGCCGGCGTGCCGCTCATTGCGCTGGCGCCGGCACGAACTGCACGTGATCGAGCACCCAGATCGGTTCGACGCCGCCGCGCGTGAAATAAAAGCACAGGTCGGTGCGTGGTGTATCCCCCGGGAACTCGAGCGTCGTCTCGGGGAGCGCAGTGACGGTGTTGTTACCCGCCGCGGGCGCGAGCGGTATCGATGCTGCAAGCGCGCCGTCGCAGGAGCCGGCTCGCACGACGAGTTCACCGTATTCGGTGCGCGGTGCGTGCACAACGACCTGCTGTAACGCGTCACCGATTTCAAAATTGAACGGCAACTGTCCGACTGACGCGCGCAAGGCGCGGACCGATGCCGGATCGATATCACGCAGTATCCAGCAGGGATTCATGATATCGACGAGGAACGATGCACGCGGTCCGTCGAGGGGCGCATCGTCTTCGAGCGCCAGCACAATGCCCTCGCTGCAGAGCTCAAGCTCGCGGTTCTCGTAGCGTAACAGTGACAACGCGTCGATCGTTGCAGTGCGCGAGCGTCCGATGCCGCGACCGTCGTGCCAGGTGCGTGCACTGACGGTCACCGGCAACGTCATCTCGAGCGCACCGTCGTATTCGGGCGATTCTGCCTGCGGTTCGTTGCCGTCCGTTGTAAAACGGATGCGGCCGAACTCGGACGGGTTGTGCAGCGTGACGGTCGCGGTATTGGTGCCCGTGCGGCGCGCTCCAATGTGCACCGCGAACGGCGTATCGGCGGCGTCGAGACCAAAGCTTTCGTATCGCGGGAACTGCCTGGCGAGCCGCTCGAGGAAGCCCTGCCAGCCACGACTCGACGCCGGCGACCAGCCGAGCTCCGCGATCGCGGCACCTCGCGGGTAACTCATGTACTCGACACGATCTTCAGTGCGCACGTGTTCTGTCCACAGATTGCCCTGCACGCCGAGTACCTGATCGCGGTAGGGCACAAGCTCGGGCGGCAGCGGGTTGAACTCGTAGACGTCGCGCGTTGTCATGACCGGCCAGCGTCCGGGCGGCGCGTCCGCGGCATCGGTCTGCAGGTGATCAAGGTACAGCGTCGGCGCCGGTGCCAGCACGACATCATGCCCCGCGCGAGCTGCCTCGACGCCGCCTGCCGTGCCGCGCCACGACATGACCGCGGCATCCGGCGGCAACTCACTCTCAACGATCTCATCCCAGCCGATCGCGCGGCGTCCGTGCGCATCGAGGTAGCGTTCCAGTACGCGAAAGTAATAACCCTGCAGAGCCTGTTCGTCGACGATACCAAGTTCAGCCATGCGTTCCCTCGTGCGAGCCGAACCGAGCCATTGCCGCGTAACAACCTCGTCACCGCCAAGATGTACGAATGTTGACGGAAACAGTTCGATGACTTCGGCCAGCACATTTTCGAAGAACGCGACCGTGCCGTCCTCGAGGTTCAGCACATTGTCATAGATGCCCCAGTTGGCTGGTACGGCTTCCGGTGCGTGGCCATCGACGCTGAGCTCCGGGTAGGCAACGAGCGCCGCGGTTACGTGCCCCGGAACATTGATCTCGGGCACGATAGTCACATGGCGATTCGCGGCGAATTGAACGATCCGGCGCACGTCGCTGTGCGTGAAATAGCCGCCGTAGGGCCCGATGCCAGGCATGTCTCCAACATGCGCCGGCAGGCGCCACGCGCCGGTTCGCGTCAGCTCGGGGTATGCCTCGATCTCGAGGCGCCATGCCTGGTCGTCGGTCAGGTGCCAGTGCAGCACGTTCAGCTTGTGCAGCGACATCCAGTCGATGTATTGCTGAATGAACGCGGGCGACTGTATGTGCCGCGAGGAATCGAGCATCAGGCCGCGCCAGCCAAAACGCGGCGTGTCGGCGACGTACGTGCGCGGCATGACCAGGGCATCGTCGTCCCGGTACAACAATTGCCAGAGTGTCGTCAGCCCGTAAAAGATGCCGGCATCGCCGGCTGCCGAGATCGTCACTCGGTCGCCGCGCGCGTCGAGAACGTAGGCACCGTCGCGCCAGACGGCAGGCTCGTCGATGTTCGAGTGTGCGGCGAGCGTTTGTCCAAGCGTTTCGCGAGTGACCTCTTCGAGCGTTATGTCGGCCTCGACACCAACGCCGGCCTGCACACGGACGTCGATCTGAAAATCCCGGGCCATGCGCTCGACGAACCAGTGCGTCGTGCTATCGGCCGCCATGCCGCGCGGCAGGTCTACGACGATGCGCTCGCCGAAACGGAGATGCCCGGTCTCGTGCCGCATGAAGTACGGCGCAGGAAGCACGGACGGCACGGAATCCGCCGGCGCCGTGTCGTGCCGGACAGCATCCGGTGAACCGCACGCCGCCAGCAACGCGGCTGTACACCCGATAACGAGGCGTCGCATAATCATCACCATCCTGCATCAACAGGCATAGCATGGATCCCCTGATCGCGTCCGGCTTCGAGGCGCTCGAACAACACGACACGGATCGCGCACTGTCGGCCGCGCTCAAGTATCTCGAAATGCACGAGGCCGACGCCAGTGCGCTGGAACTGTGCGCGCGCGCCCACGCGAAGCGCAACGAACCGGCGCCCATGGCCGAGGTACTCGCGCGGCTGCTGCGCGCACATCCCGAATCGGTGTGGGCGTACGAGACGCTGGCCGATGTGTTCATCAACCACGGGCGGCTTGACAAGGCAGAGGCCCTGTTGCGCCAGGCGCTCCGCTATTGCCCGGAGGCCGCGGGCATCCATCTGCGTATGGGCGTTGTGCTGTCGGAAGAGAACCGGTTCGTTGCCGGTGAATGGCAGTTTCGGCGCGCGCTCGAGTTCGATGAAAGCAACGTCGCCGCATTGTCGGGGCTCGCGCGAAGCCTTATCGAGCAAGGCCGCGTCGACGAAGCCGATGCCGTCTATCGCGATGCGTGCGGCCGCGCGCCGCACGACGCGACACTGCTCGCGCACTGGGCGAGACTCGCCGAACTGCGCGGTGAACCCGCGCTCGCGGGCGAACGACTTGCCGCGGCCGAAGCCGCCGCCCCCGGACAGTTCACGCTGCTTCGCGCGGCACTGCTGGCGGGGCAGGGAGACGTCGAGCGTGCGCTGGCCACGATAGGCGATAGCACCGGCATGAACGGCGACGCATTGCTCGAACGCGGCCGTTTGCGTGAGCGGGCCGGACGGCACGCCGAGGCCTGGGACGATTTCGTTGCCGGCAATGCGGCACTCCGAAAGACCGTTCCAACTTACGACCGGATCGCCGTCGAACGCTTTTTCGCGGCACTCGAGGAGACGTTTACCGCGCGGACGATTGCCGCGCTGCCCGTGGCGGCTCGACGGCCGGACGTCGCGCAGCCGCTTTTCATCGTTGGTGCCCCGCGCTCCGGTACGACATTGATCGAGCAAGTGCTGGTGTCGCATTCGGCTATACGTCCGGGCGGCGAACTGCCGTTCATCGGTGACCTGCGCGCCCTGTCGGAGAAACTCGTGCCGCACGGTCCGTTCCCGGGCAATCTCGCGTGGACAGGGACCGGCGACCTGAGGCATGTCGGCACTATGTTCCGGGACTATTATTTTGCGCGTGCCGGCGAATACGGGTTGACGGCGGATGCGGTGTACTTCACCGACAAGATGCCGTGGAGCGAGTTGTACCTGCCGCTCATTCGCATGGCGTTTCCCGACGCGCCGGTCATTGTTATGCGCCGCCATCCGCTCGACGTACTCGTATCGATGTTCGCCAACAAGCTCAATCACGGGTTTCATTGCGCCTATTCGATTGACGATATCGTTCACCACCTGTCGCTGATGGAACGCTTGCGCGGCTACTATCAGTCGCAGATGGAACCACGCGTCCTCGAGGTATGCTACGAGTCATTCGTCGACGACCACGAACGAGAGACAGAACGCATTCTGGACTATCTGGGGCTGAAACTGGAGCAAGCCTGCCTCGACTTCCATGAAACCCGGCGCTATGCGGCAACACCCAGCTACCGCGACGTGGCCGGGCCGGTCAGCCGGCGCGCCATCGGGCGGCACCGGCACTACGCCGTGCAACTTGCGCCGCATGTCGGCCCGCTCGAGACGATACTTGCGTCGTACGGCCCGTCCGGCGCCGGTGCCGTCGATTAATAGTTCATCCTGACACCAAACCAGAAGATGCGGCCGTTGTCATATACGGCGCGCGGCCTCAAGTCCGAGCCGGCGGTCTGGCGGATCTCGTGATTCGTCAGGTTGACCGCATCAAACGTGACAGCCCAGTTGTCGTTGATGGTGTACTGCACTGAGGCGTCGAGGGACTCGAGGTCTTCCTGGTCAAGCTGCGTGGATCGGTCGAAGGTAACGAAGAATTCCGACCGGTAGGTGTAGGCCAGCCGCGCACTGATTCGCTCGTCCTCGTAGAAGCCCGCGATGTTGAACTGATGGTCGGACGCACCCGGCAATGGGTCGCCGTTGTCGCCTTCGGAGTCCGCGTAGGTGTAGTTTCCCTGCACGCCGAAGCCGTTATCGAAGGACCAGGTCCCGGCGATCTCGGCACCGAACACCCTGCCACCCTCGCCGTTCGTGCGCTCGTTGATCGTGAACGGACAGTTGAACAGGTTGGGGTCCGACGCATCCGGCGTGCACGCGGCATTCGGCGGACTCTGTGCGCTCAGTTGCAGGACACGGTCCACCGGGTTGTCAGTAATGAACGACTCGATGTCCTTGTAGAACACGGCGACTGCGCCGGCGCGCTGTCGCGGCCCGTACCATTCCATGCTGAATTCGGCCTGGTTGGCGCGGTACGGGTCAAGATCCGGATTGCCGCTGGTGCCGGTCAGTGCACCCGGATTCAGGCTCGCGCGCGGCGTGATGTCGGTGAAGTCAGGCCGGGTCATGACGCGTGCCGCGGCGAAGCGGTACAGCGTGTCGTTGGCACCTTCGTAGACCAGGTTAAAGCTTGGCAGTACATCGGTGTACGTGCGGGTCACGGACACCGGGTCGTAGTTGCCGAACGCATTTGTAACCTGGCCCTGCGGGCTCGAGACGTTGCCGCGGGATGTCTGCTCGGTCTCGACGACGCGCACGCCCAGATTGCCGCGCCAGTTATTGGCCGCAATGTTTGCCATGACGTAGCCGCCCAGCGTGTCCTCGTCGACCGAAAAGCTCTGCTGCGGATAGAGAATCCGGCTGGTGCCTTCGAGATTGTCGAACAACAGGCTGCGCGTGGAGTCGGCGTCGATCTGCCAGTAGCTGTCGAGTGTGCCGGGGGCGGCGAATTCGCCGAGGAAGTCAGACGGGGTCAACGGACCGGCGAATGCGCTGGCTGGCGTGGTGTTGAGGGGAACATGGAAGCCGCCGTACGTCGTCGCGTTGAAGACCAGGTCGCGCTCGTGTTGCGTCGTCTTGATGCCGAAGTCGATGGAGTCGATCCAGCCGGCGCTGTCGAGTTGCCGGGAACCGTCGGCGTAGACGTACGTCTCCGAGTCGTCGTTCAGAATCTCGTGCAGGGAACTGAAGATAAAGATCATGTCATCCGGGTTTTCCGGATCGACGTTGTTGAAGCTCACCTGCGGAGCCGAACCGCGCAGATCGTAGTCGAAGGATGCCGGGGAACCGAACTCGACGAATGGCTGGTCGTCCGTGTTGCCGATGGCATCGGTGTAACCGATCCGCAGGCTGCCGGACCAGTTGTCGTTGAGATCGAGTGTTGTCAACAGGTCGATGTTGGTGGTTTCCGCCGTCGCGTCGCGCTGGATTGCGTCGTAGACAACGCCGAAATCCTCGGTTCCGCCGTTGAGCGAGCTGATCGTGCCGGCGACGGCCGTGCCGTCCTCTATCACGGCATTGGTCAGCGCGCCGCCATTGCCAATGGCGCGTATGCCCCACGTCAGGTAATTCTGGTTGATATTGTCGGCGCTGAATTCAGAATAGAGTCCGGTCAGGTTGAATTCGAGCATGTCGCTCGGACGAAACTGCACGGCAAAGTTGCCGCCGGTGCGCACACGCTCCTGCTCGAACAATGCAGAGCCGATCAGTGACGGCGCCAGTACGTCCTGTACATCAGGGCCCGGGTCCGCGTCGGCGGTGAAGTAACCGAGCACCTCGACGCCGTCGCGACGGATGTTGCGCTCCTGGCGCACGACGGCGCCCATAATGCCAAGCGTTTCGTCGGAGTTCTTCCAGCTGAGCAGGCCGGAGAGCTGCGGATCGGTTTCCTCGGACAGGTCTGAATACGCCGCTTGCACGGTCACGTAACTTTCGAATGTATCGAGGTCCAACGGATTGCGGGTCTTCACGTTTACAACACCGCCGATACCGCCTTCCTCGAGGTTCGCCTGCGAACTCTTGTAAACCTGTACCTGGCCGATGATATCGGACGGCAGCATCAGGTAATTGAACGTGCGCGTGGTATTGAGCTGGTCGAGAATGAACCAGTCGGCCGTCGCCAGTGCA
>CAYODZ010000153.1:0-19951 GCA_964402835.1 uncultured Gammaproteobacteria bacterium
GAACATCTCGCCGACGCCCGAGCCGTGCAGCGCCGAGATGAAATGGACGCGTGCAAAATCCAGAAACGGCAGCTTCAACGACAGCTCCGTCTTGACCGCTTCGCGCTCATCCGATGACAGGCCATCCCACTTGTTCACTGCGATGACGAGTGCGCGACCGCGCTGCACCGCGAGCCCGAGCAGCGTGGCATCGTGTTCGACGATGCCGGTGCGCGCATCAAGCACCATCACGACGACGTGCGCGCTGTCGATGGCCTGCAGCGTCTTCACGATGGAGAACTTTTCGAGCTTGTCATCCACGCGCGACTTGCGACGCAGGCCTGCCGTGTCGATCAGGGTGTACGCCTCGCCGTCCCGTTCGAACGTGATGTAGATGCTGTCCCGCGTCGTACCCGGCTCGTCGTACGCAAGCACCCGCTCCTCACCGAGCAATCGGTTCACGAGCGTCGACTTACCGACGTTCGGGCGGCCAGCGACGGCGATGCGGATTCGCTGTGCGTCTGCGGCTTCGGCGGCTTCAGGTGATGCGGGCGGCAACTGCGCGAGCACCGCTTCGATGAGCAACGCGACGCGGTCTCCGTGCGCGGACGAGATCGCGACCGGTTCCCCGAGCCCGAGCGCATGGAAGTCGGCGGAAACGACATCGGCATCGAGGCCCTCGGCCTTGTTGACGGCCAACCAGACAGGTTTGCCGCTGCGTCGTAGCCGCTCGGCGATGGCGTCATCGGCCGCAGTCCGACCACCCCGCGCGTCAACGAGGAGGATTGCGACATCGGCTTCGTCAATCGCGCGCAGGGTCTGCTTCGCGATGGCACCGTCCATTCCGTCCGTATTGCCCGAGAGGCCGCCCGTATCGACCAGCAGATACGGCCGATCTCCGACCTTGCCGAAGCCATACTGCCGATCTCGCGTGAGCCCCGGCACGTCGGCGACGAGCGCATCACGCGTTCGCGTGAGAAAGTTGAACAGCGTGGACTTGCCGACGTTCGGGCGGCCGATCAGCGCGACGACCGGGAGCATGGCGAGACCTATTCAGCGCCGACGCGGAATGCCGTCAGCGTACCGCCGGCCGTCTGCACGAGTAGCCACGGCCCAAGCGTGACCGGCGCCGAGTGGATGGGACCGGAGCCGGCCCGCACGCGCGCGACGAAGTCACCCGAATCGCGCGACAGAAAGTGTATCCAGCCGT
The DNA here is from genome assembly GCA_964402835.1 of uncultured Gammaproteobacteria bacterium. Taxonomy (GTDB): domain Bacteria; phylum Pseudomonadota; class Gammaproteobacteria; order Natronospirales; family JAIVGZ01; genus JAIVGZ01. The sequence goes on from CAYODZ010000153.1 coordinate 1,190, forward strand.
CAAAATCACCAACCGCTACTGCGTTACCGACAACCGCCGGCGCGGTCAGCGACCGTGCACGTAGCCCAGGCTGGTGCCAAGCGTGGGCGCCGTTCAATCGATCGAAGGCGCGCACCTCGCTGTCCGCATCGGTCACATACACTGAGGTGCCGTCCGCGGCGAGACCTGCGCTGCTCGAGATTTCCTGCGACCACAGCACACGGCCGGTCTCAAGCGCGAGCGCGACCAAACGCCCCTGGTAGCTCACTGCATAGACGTCACGGCCGATGATGCGCGGCGTCGCGTTGACGTCGACCATGCGCTCAATCTCGGTCCGTCCGGTCGGCGTCACCACCGGCGTTTCCCACATCAACTGCCCGTCCCGAAGCTGGAATGCGTTCACCCGGCCGTTGTCGAACCCCGTAATCGCGATGCCGTCTGCGACCGCAAATCCCGCCGATCCGCGCAGCATCAGCGACGGCATCGTCTGCTCATGAACCCAGAGCTGGCCCCCATCGGTCGCGTCCAGCGCGTGTACGCGCTCGTCACCGCTCCGCACGAGCACGACCTGCCCCGACACCATCGGCGCCGCCAGCACTTCACTCGTCACCCGTCGGCGCCACCGAACCACGCCGGTCTCCGCCTCGAGTGCAATCACCGAGCCGTCCGCGCCACCGACGACGACGATGCCACCGCCGTGGCCCGGACCGCCCGACAACACGACGTCGAGGTCCTGGCTCCACAGACGTCGTCCGTTCTCGACCGATAGCGCGACGACCCGACCGCCATTGCCGGCTGCGAACAGTCGCTCCCCGTCAAAGACCGGCGCGAGCGCGACCCGCGTATCGTCGTTGCCGCCGATCCCGGTCGACCACAAGCGTTTGACGACGAGCGTCGAGTCAACATCGACGAGCTCGGCGGGCGGTTCAAGGTTGCCTTTCGACGCGCAACCGGCGGCCAGCAACAGGGCAAAAACGATCGCAGTTCGGCGCATCATGCCCCCTGCGCCGGCGCACCGGCGCCGAGGTTATCAAGCTTCATTTGTAGCATCGCGCGGTCCGCGATGCCGTCGCCCGGCGCCGTCATCGCATCGCGGTAGGCAGTGATTGCGGCGTCTGTATCGCCGCGTGCGACCGCAATGTCGCCCCGCAGTTCGCCATACAGCGGCGCGTAACGACCCGTGTCGTTGCGCGCAACCAGTTCTGCCGCAGCGTCCACGTCCCCATCAGCCAAGTACACGCGTGCGAGGCGAAGCCGGGCCAAGTGCGCGGTGTCCGCATCCTTCGTCGACTCGATGACTGCACGCAGTTGCTCGCGTGCGACATCGGCGTCGCCGCTGATTGCCGCATTGCGCGCGACGTACAGCGCCGCCATATCGGCGTAGGGCGTCGAAATCCGGACATCGCGGATTTCGCGCGCGAGTTCGAGTGCGTGCGTGTAGTCACCGTTCGCGCTTTCCACCACGAGCTGCTCATACGTGTCCGACGCGAACGTCAGTTGCTCCTCGCGCCATTCTGCCCAGTAGCGCCAGCCATAGAGGACCGCCGCGCCGAGCGCGATGCCGCCGATGATCCAGGGGCCGTTTTCTTTCCACCAGCGGCGGAGGTTCTCAACGGTTTCGTCATCTGTCGTATACGGGTCCACTACACTCTCCAATCTAGGTATTTCGTGAGCGCGTCCGCAAGCGCGTCCTGCGCCACCGTCTCCTGCGCTGCGTCGTCACGCAACGGCTTGATTCCAACTGTCCCGGCCGCGAGCTCATCGTCGCCGAGCACCAGCGCGACGCGTGCGCCGCTCTTGTCTGCCTTTTTCATCTGGTTCTTGAAACCACCACCGCCACAATGCAACACGAGCCGGGCGTCCGGCACGGCGTCACGAAGCCGCTCGGCCAACACCAGCGCAGCGCCGGCGGCTGCGTCACCGACCGCGACGAGATACGCATGCGGCGTCGCATCGGGAAGCGAGACCCCCGCCCGTTCAACGAGCGCGACCAGCCGTTCGACACCGAGCGCCCAGCCCACGGCGGGCGTCGGTCGACCGCCGAGCAGTTCCACCAGCCCGTCGTAGCGGCCGCCGGAGCACACCGCATCCTGTGCACCAAGCTGGGTCGTGGTCCACTCGAACACCGTCTTCGTGTAGTAATCGAGCCCGCGCACCAGGCGTGGGTCCAGTACATAGGGGACACCGGCCGCGGTGAGCAGTTCGCACAGTCGGTCAAAATGGGCGCGTGACGCGTCGTCGAGATGATCCGGCAGCGCCGGCGCATCGGCGAGCAACGGCTGCACCGCGGGGTGCTTGCTGTCCAGGATACGGAGCGGATTTCGCTCCAGCCGACGCTGGCTGTCTTCGTCGAGCACCGCGGCGTGCTTCGAAAAATACGCGTGCAATGCTTCACGGTAGGCGGCGCGCGCCGCCGGCGTTCCAAGCGAATTCAGCCGCAGCGTCAGGTCTTCGATGCCAATGCGTTTCAGCAGGCGCGCCGACAGTACGATGATTTCGGCGTCGATGTCCGGGCCGTCGAGACCAAGCGCCTCGGCGCCGATCTGATGGAACTGCCGGTAACGGCCTTGCTGCGGACGCTCGTGCCGGAACATCGGACCTGAGTACCAAAGCCGCTGCACCTGGTTGTGCAGGAACCCGTGCTCGATGCCCGCCCGAACGCAGCCCGCGGTCGCCTCGGGTCGCAGCGTCAGGCTGTCTCCGTTACGGTCGTCGAAGGTATACATCTCCTTCTCGACGATGTCGGTGACCTCGCCGATCGCGCGCGAGAACAACTCGGTGCGCTCGACAATCGGCAGTCGAATCTCGGCGTAGCCATAGGCGAAAAACACTTCGCGCGCGCAGCGTTCGACCCATTGCCAGCGCGGCGACTGCTCGGGCAGAACATCGTTCATTCCACGCACGGCTTGCGGTGCCTTCGTCATGGCGCCTCAATCGAGAAGCGCGCGACGTTACCGCTGCGGTTGTAGCGCGACTGATCGAATCGGCGCCCGTCCACTTCGATGTCGACGCTCGGCGAGTTGCCAAGGAAGACAGCCAGCGGCGGCTCGCCCGAGACTTCGACGATCGAGCCGGCGCGCGCAAGGTCGAAATACAGGCGGGCGCCCGTTGCGTCGACAATTTCGGTCCAGGACTCAGCGCGGTACGAGAAGCGGACCGTAATGCCCGGCACGACGGCGACCGGCGGTGGTACACGGTCGAGTTCGACGTCAGGAATCGGCTCCAGAACAATCGCCTCATCAACGGCGTCCACCGGCTCCGCGCGCGGTGGTTCGCTGACCACCGACGGCTGCGGTTGCGGCCGCGTGACCGGGGTCGTTTCAACCACCGGCGTCGGGCGCGCATACCACCACAAAACGACCATCGCGATTGCGACGATTGCGACCAACCAGCTCACGATTGCGATTCGGCGCGACGACGATGACTCGATGCCGTCACCGGTCCCACGCCGGATGACCAGCGGTGGCGGCACGGCGCCGTCAACGGCAGCGGTGTATTCAGCGACGCAATCTTCCGGCGAGAGCCCAAGCAGGCGTGCGTATGCGTTGAGATAACCCTTTACGAAGATCGGCGCTGGCAACGCTGCGAAATTGTCCGCCTCGATCGCGTCGATGACGGACGGGTCGAGGCGTAGTCGCGTCGCCGCATCGCGAACGGATAGGCCCCGTCGCTCGCGTGCGTTTCGCAGGCGACCGCCGGGCCCCGCGCGTCGGCTGTCGTCAACGCCCCCGTCCACGCTCCGCTTCCTGAAGCCTGCCAGCCTCTTCGCTGTCGGCGAAGTCGCTGCGCAAACGCGCTGCAAACACGGCGGCGGCCGCGTCGTCGCCGAGCGTGCGCTCGATTTGATACCCGAGCCACTGGCCCGCAGCGGAGCGCGGGGCCACCGCGTGGAAACGCTGCAGGAACGCGCGCGCTTGCAGCGCATTGTCCGCAGCAAAACTCATCTGCGCGAGTTGCCAGAGCGCATCCGGGTGCCGGTCATTCACGCGCAGCGCTTCGCGCAGGAACCGCTCGGCTTTCTCGACGTCACCGCTGCGCCGCGCACAGAGCCCGGCATTGGTCCACGCGACTTCAGGGGTGCCGTACGCGGGCGAGCGCGCAGCGCGAATGAGCTGCCGCTCGGCCTCCTGCATCCGCCCCTGCTGGCACAGGAAGGTGCCGTAGGTGTTCTGGACGTCAGGATTGTTGTCGCCATAACGCAGCGCAAGCTTGTAATGGCGCTCTGCGCGTTCGGGCTCGCCATAAACCGAATGCGCGTACGCAATCGCAGTGTGTGCGTCGGCGAGTTTCGGGTCCTGCTCGAGCGCGCGGTTCAGTTTCTCAAATGCGAGTTCGCGGCGGCCCTGTCGCATGTATTCGAGGCCGAGCTGCACGTTGAACTGAGCGGCTTCACGCGGTGAACCCGCACGCTCGCCGACGTTACTCGTCACGCAGCCCGCGAGCACCAGCAAGGCAGCGAGCGGTACGAGCCGACTAAGCGCGCTCATGACGCGCGCCGCTCAGCCCGACGGCTCTTGTCCTGGACCTTGCCGGCGAGTTGCCCACACGCCGCGTCGATGTCGTCGCCCCGTGTGCGCCGTGTGATCGCGGTGTACCCCTGCGCCATCATCAGATCGCGGAATCGGTTGATGCGCGCCTGCGGTGAACGCTTGAAACGCGTCATCGGAAACGGGTTGAACGGAATCAAGTTGATCTTCGACGGGATGCCGTGCAAAAGGCGCCCGAGTTCGTACGCATGTTCGTCACTGTCGTTGACCCCATCGAGCATCACGTACTCCCATGTGACGTGCATCTGGTGCGGTTGTTGCGCGACATACTGACGGCACGCATCGAGCAGCTCCGCAATCGGGTACTTCTTGTTGATTGGCACCAACTGGTCGCGCAACGGATCGTTCGGCGCATGCAGTGACACCGCGAGCGCAACGTCACAGGCTTCAGCGAGGCGCTTCAATGCCGGGACCACGCCCGCAGTCGATAGCGTGACGCGGCGTTTGGAGAGGCCGTACGCATTGTCGTCGAGCATCACGCGAATCGCGCTGACCACGTTGTCGAAGTTCGTGAGCGGCTCACCCATGCCCATGAACACCACATTCGTGATCGCACGTTGGTCCTCGGCGCGCTTGTGGCCGAGCTCCCGCGCGGCGAGGAACAGCTGGCCGAGGATCTCGGCCGCGGTTAAGTTGCGGTTGAACCCCTGCTGCGCGGTCGAACAGAATGCGCAATCCAGCGCACAGCCGACTTGCGAAGAAATGCACAGCGTGCCGCGGTCATCCTCCGGGATGAACACGGTCTCGATCGCGTTGCCCGCGTCCATTCGTAGCAGCCATTTACGCGTCCCATCGGCCGAGTGCTGCTCGGTGATGATCTCCGGCGCGCGGACTTCGGCGATTTCGGAAAGCCGCTCACGCAACGCGACCGACAGGTCGGTCATCTCCGCGAAGTCCGTGACGCCACGCTGATACACCCACCGCATGATCTGCACCGCACGGAACGGTTTCTCGCCGAGTGCGGTGAAGTACTCGACGAGCGCCGGATGCGGCATGCCGAGTAGGTTGGTGCGGGTGGGTGTCTTCATATCAGCGGGAGCGGGTGCGCTCGCAGATGCCTTCCGGGAAGAAGTACTTGATTTCCTGCGCAGCCGTTTCCGCCGCGTCGGAGCCGTGCACGATATTTTCATCGACGGTCTCCGCGAAGTCGGCGCGGATGGTGCCGGGCGCCGCATCTTTCGGGTTCGTCGCGCCCATCAGGTCGCGATTCTTCGCAATGGCGCCCTCGCCCTCAAGCGCCTGCACCATCACAGGTCCCGAGACCATGAAGCCAACGAGGTCCTTGAAGAACGGGCGTTCGCGGTGGACCGCGTAGAACCCCTCCGCCTGTTCGCGCGAGAGTTGCATCATGCGCGCGGCGACGACCTTCAGGCCGGCCTTTTCAAAGCGCGAGTAAATCTCGCCGATCAGGTTCTTGGCGACGCCGTCAGGCTTGATGATAGAGAGGGTCCGTTCGATTGCCATCTTCTTGAAACTCCGGTCAGGTGAAACCGGTAATGGTAGCAAGATTCAGGCTATCGTGAACGATTCACCGCAGCCGCAGGTGCCCGCAACCTTCGGGTTATTGAAGCGAAATGCCTCGTTCAAGCCCTCCCGCACATAGTCGACTTCGGTCCCGTCCATCAGGTCCAGGTGCTCGCGCCGGACGACGACGCTGACCCCCTGATCCTCGAAGACCGCGTCCGCATCGGTGACCTCGTCCGCGAAGTCGATAGTGTATGCGTAGCCGGAGCAGCCATTCTTCTTGACGCCCAGCCGTAGCCCTAAGCCACGCCCGCGCTGCTCGAGTTGCTTGCGGACCCGGTCGGCCGCGTTCTGTGTCAATGCAATACTCATTTCAGTTCCTCGTTTGCGGCTGCGCGCAGGGCATCCTCGACGAGGAGCGGCGCATACAGCCGGTCAATCGGTAAATCGAGCGGGTCGGCGAGTCCGCGCACATCAACGGCGCGCGCATCCAAGAGCGTACGACCCCGTACCCATTCGGTCACGAGCGATGCGCAGGCAATGGTCGCCGGACACCCCCACGCCTTGAACCGCGCGTCGGTGACCGTCTCACCCTCGCACCGGAGTTCAATCCGGATGACGGCGCCATGATGCTCTGATCCGGCTTCGCCCCGGCGCACAGCGTCGGTCGACTCGAAAGTACCCGCGCCGCGCGGATGGTCAAAATGGTCAAGCAGTAGCGCATTCGTCGTCATCATGACGCAGCCTGGAGCGCGCAAAAATCGCGCTCGCCCTCGTAGAGCGGGGACAACGCGCGCAGCCGGTTGACCTCGACGACCACCCGTCGTGCGGCCTCATCGACGTCTTCCTCGGTCGTCCAGCGCCCGAACGAGAACCGGAACGACGCATTCGCGAGCGCGTCGTCGCGACCCAGCGCACGCAACACGTAAGACGGCGCCGCAGCGGCAGAGTTGCACGCCGATCCGGTCGACAGTGCGAGGTCGCGTAGCGCGAGCAACAATGCATCGCCGTGCACCCCACCGAAACTCAAGTTCAAGTTGCCGGCGACCCGGCGCTCACGGTCGCCGTTCACACAAACATCGCGCAGGCTGGCGATTCCAACGGCGAATCGCTCACGCAACGCTCGGATTCGCGGCTGCTCGGTCGCCATTTCCTCACCGGCGATGCGGAACGCCTCACCCATCCCGACGATCTGGTGCGTCGCGAGCGTGCCCGAGCGCAGCCCGAACTCGTGGCCACCACCGTGGATCATGGCCTCCAGGCGCACGCGTGGCTCACGCCGGACATAGAGCGCGCCAGCGCCCTTCGGTCCGTAGACCTTGTGCGCGGAGAACGCCATGGTGTCGACTGGCAGCTCGGCCAAATCAATCGGCAGCTTGCCCGCGCTCTGCGCGGCGTCGACGTGGTAGAGCACGCCGCGCGAACGGCATACCTCGCCGATTGTGGCGATATCGTTCACGATGCCGATTTCGTTGTTCACATGCATGATCGCAACGAGCACCGTGTCGGGCTCGATGGCGTCGTTCACTTGGTCAGCCGTGATGAGGCCGTCGAGCCCCGGCGTCAGCCATGTAACGCGCCAGCCGTTCCGTTCAAGCCACCGGCACGTGTCAACGACGGCCTTGTGTTCGGTGCGGCTCGTGACGATGTGGCGACCTCGGTCGCGGTGGAACCACGCGATGCCCTTCAGGGCGAGGTTGTCGGACTCGGTCGCGCCCGAGGTCCAAACGATCTCCCTCGGGTCGGCGTTCACGAGACCAGCAACCTGCAAGCGCGCGTCCTCGACCGCGGCCCGGGCCTCAGCGCCGAACGCGTGCGTGCTCGACGCCGGATTGCCGAATACGCCGTCGCGCGTCAGGCATTCCGCCATGCGCGCCGCGACGCGTGGATCGACCGGTGTCGTGGCCATGTAATCGAGGTAAATCGGCATCTTGCGCATTGTACCGCTACCACCCGCCGACCGCCCCTGCCTCCATGGAAAGCACGCCCCGCAGGGCGCTCAGGAACGCCTCCACCTCGTTTAGTGTGGTGGTCGCGCCCACGCTGACCCGCACGACACCATGATCGCCTGCTCCCAGCGCGCCCATCGCCGCAAGCACATGGCTTGGTTCGCGGCGTCCGCTCGCGCACGCTGACCCGCTCGACACCGCAAACCCGGCCCGGTCGAGCTCCAGCAGCAGGGTCTCACCATCGATACCGGACACGGTGAATAGGGCCGTGTTCGGCAGGCGCTCTGCGTCCGGCGCGACGATTTGAACGCGCTGGAGCGCAGCCAAGCCCGCTTCGAGCCGGTCGCGAAGTTCCCGTGCGTGGCGCGCACGCGCAGCAAGCTCGCTCGCAGCAATTTCCGCGGCCTCGCCAAAACCCACAATCAGCGCGACCGGCTCGGTGCCGCCGCGGCGCCCGCCCTGCTGACCCCCGCCCGTGTTTTGTGTCGCCAGCGACAGCGCCGGGTCGACCACCAACGCCCCGATGCCCTGCGGCCCGTAGAGCTTGTGCGCCGAGATCGACAACAGCGGGACGCCCACCACGCGCAGGTCGACCGGAAGCTTGCCGACCCCCTGAACCGCATCGCTGTGGAACGGCACCCCCGCCGCGCGGCACCGCGCCGCGATGTCCGCGATGGGCTGTACGACGCCTGTCTCGTTGTTCGCCCACATCACGGAGACCAACGCGGGCCGCTCGTCGAGCGCGCGGTCGAGCGCATCGAGGTCGACAATGCCATCACGCGAAACTGGAAGCTCGACCGCTCGACCGAGTTGTTGAGCAGGTTCGCGAACCGCCGCATGCTCAATGGCGCTCACGACAATCGCGCCGGGACGCGTTTCTGCCATGCCGCGCAGCGCGAGGTTGTTCGCTTCGGTGCCGCCCGAGGTGAAAATGATTGCCGCAGGCTCCGCGCCAACGAGCGCGGCGACCTGCGCGCGGGCGCGCGCTAAAGCATCGTGCGCATTGCGGCCGAATCGGTGGACGCTGGACGCGTTCGCGGGCGTGCCCAACCACGGCAGCATCGCATCGCGCACGCGCGGGTCCAACGGCGTGGTCGCATTGAAATCAAGAAAGGTCGGGGTCATCGATATCGGGCAGCTTCGCGTCCGGCACTTCCGCGCCGAGACCGCGTAGCGCAGTGCACATCTGCTCAATCCGTTCATCGGTCACGTGGATGTGATCGAGCATGCCATTGATCGCATGCGCGACCGGGTCCGGCATGTCACGGACAACGCCATACGAATCGAAGCCGATGCGGCGCGCGACCGCAGCGCGACGGTCGTCATCGTCACTTGGGTCGTGCGAGATGACGATGCGCCCAGGCACGCCGACGACAGTCGCGCCGGCGGGGACGTCGCGAACGACGACCGCGTTTGAGCCGATGCGCGCGTTGTCACCAAGCGTCACCGGTCCGAGCACTTTCGCGCCGGCGCCGATGACGACGCCGTTGCCGAGTGTCGGATGACGCTTGCCCTTCTCCCAACTCGTGCCGCCGAGCGTGACGCCGTGGTACAGCGTGCAATCGTCGCCGATTTCCGCAGTCTCGCCGATGACGACACCCATGCCATGGTCGATGAAGAAACGGCGCCCGATACGCGCGCCGGGATGGATCTCGATGCCGGTCAGCCAGCGCGCCAGCATCGACCAGAATCGTGCCAGCCAGCGCAACTTCCAGCGCCAGAGCCGATGGTAAAAGCGATGCATCCAAACCGCGTGCAGGCCCGGATAGGTCGTCGCGACCTCAAATGCATTGCGCGCCGCGGGGTCGCGCTCGAACACGATGCGGACGTCTTCTCGGAGGCGGCTGAACATGGTCCGCGATTATACGGGGCCGCGGTGCTTCTTACCGGTGGGTTGCTCGACCGACGACAGCAGGCCGCGCAGGATGTTCATTTCGTTGTCGTCGAGCTGCGCGCGGTTGAACAGGCGGCGCAGGCGGCGCATCAGATGCCGCGGCGCATCGGGGTCCAAAAAGCCGGTTGCGAGCATCACGCGCTCGAGGTGCGCGTAGAGCTGCTCCATCTCATCGGCGGTGGCTAATCTTGATTCGCGGCGCAAAGGCGCCGCTCCTACAGATGCCACAGGGGATAGGTGCGCAACGCGCACTTCATAAGCAAACACCTGGACGGCCGCCGCGAGATTCAACGACGAGTAATCGGGATTCGCATCGATGGTCACGAGCGCATGGCACCGTTCCAGTTCTTCGTTATCGAGCCCCGTCCGCTCGCGACCGAAGACCATGGCAACGGGTCGGCCCGCGAACTCGCTGGCGATCCGCTCGGCGGCCTCGCGGGGCGTCAGCGTCGGCCATTCGATGGTCCTGCGCCGCGCGCTCGCGCCGATTACGAATTCGCAGCCGGCCAACGCGTCGTCGAGCGTCGTGTGTACGGACGCGGCTTCGAGCAGGTCGGACGCGCCCGCTGCACGGGCGGTCGCTTCCGGGTCCGGGAAGGCGCGCGGCCCGACGAGCGCGAGCCCGGACAGGCCCATCGTCTTCAACGCGCGCGCGGCGGCGCCAATGTTGCCGGGATGCGAAGTGCCGACGAGTACGGTACGGATGTGGTCCAGAGCTTGCATAGGCTTATGTTAAACTACCGCGCTCCATGCACGCCCTCCTCAATATTGCGGTCCGCGCGGCACGCGCAGCCGGTGTCGTCATCATGCGCCATCACGGGCGCATCGATGAGCTATCGATCGAGTCGAAGCAACGCCACGATTTCGTTTCGGAAGTGGACCGGCTCGCCGAGCAAGCGGTCATCGATACCGTGCTCAAGACCCATCCACAACATGGTTTTCTCGGTGAGGAGACCGGCCGACATGGCGGCGACGAGTTCGTGTGGGTCATCGATCCGCTCGACGGCACCACGAACTTCCTGCACGGTTTCCCGTCGTTCGCGGTCTCGATCGGTATCCAGCACAAGGGCCGCATCGAGCACGGCGTCGTTTACGACCCACTGAGCCAGGAGTTGTTCACCGCGTCGCGTGGCGCGGGCGCGACGCTCGATGGCAAGAAAATCCGCGTCACCGCACCGAGGAGCCTTGAAGGCACGCTCATCGGCACCGGTTTTCCGTACCTCGAGCATCAAGACGTCGACGCGTTCATGAACATGCTGCGGGCGGTCATCACGAAGACGGCGGGCGTGCGCCGAGCCGGCGCAGCCGCGCTGGACCTCGCGTACGTCGCGGCGGGCCGACTCGATGGATTCTGGGAACTCGGCCTAAAGCCGTGGGATATGGCCGCGGGCGCGCTGCTGATTCAGGAAGCGGGCGGCATCGTCGGCGGCATCGATGGCGGCACTGATTTCATGGACTCCGGCAACGTCGTCGCCGGCAGCCGGAAAGTGTTCGCGGGCCTGGTCAAGGAATTGAAGCCGTTCGCGGCACGGATGGCCCGCAACGCTTAAGGGGTCGAGTCGTCGACACCCTCTTTCTTCGGCGGCATCAAATCCTGCTTGCTCACGCCGAGCGCAATCAACGCGGAACTCGCCACGTAAATCGACGATTCCGAGCCGATCACGACGCCGAAGATCAGCGCCACCGCGAAGCCGTACATCACCTGCCCACCCAGGAACAGCAGCGCACTCAGCACGATGAGCGTGGTAACGCCCGTCATGATGGTGCGGGATAGCGTCTGGTTCAGTGAGGTGTTGATGACCTCGAGCGCATCCGCGCGCCTGAGCGTCAGGAAGTTCTCACGGATGCGGTCGTAAATGACAACCGTATCGTTCAACGAATAACCGATGACCGCAAGCAGCGCCGCGAGCACGACGAGGTCAAACTCGATGCGCATCAGCGAGAAGAAGCCTAGCGTCAAGATAACGTCATGCACGAGCGCAACGATCGCGCCGAGCGCGAATCGATACTCGAAACGCAGCGCGACGTAGATGAGGATGCCGATCAACGAGAGCAGCATGGCGAGCCCGCCCTGCTCCTTGAGCTCATCGCCGACCTGCGGCCCGACGAACTCCACGCGCCGCATCTCGACGTCAGCATCATCCGCGCGGAGCGCGCGCAGGATGTCGTTGCTGACGGCGGCGGCGTCGGTATTATCCGGCGCGATGCGAATCAGCACGTCGCTGCTCGTGCCGAAGTGCTGGACGATCGCGCCGTCGTAACCCGTCTCGGCCAGCGTCGCGCGGACACCGTCCAGTTCGACGGATTCCGGGTAACCGACTTCGACGACAAGGCCGCCGGTGAAGTCCACACCGAAATTGAGCCCCCGCATAAGCAGGAGCACGATGCTTGCGACGATCAGGAAGGCACTCACGGCCACGGCAATTTTGCGGTGTCCGACGAAGTCGATGTACTTATTGAGTTTGAACAGTTCCATGTGTCGTCCCGTCAGACCGGCAGCTTCTGCAGCCGGCGTCCGCCCCACACACCGTTTACGATGGCGCGCGTGCCGGTGATGGCCGTGAACATCGAGATTACGATGCCGATGGCGAGCGTCACGGCAAAGCCCTTGATTGGCCCCGTGCCGAACGCAAACAACATCGACGCCGCGATCAAAGTCGTGACGTTGCCGTCAAGAATCGACGAAAACGCCTTGTCGTAGCCGGAGTGGATCGCGGCCTGCGGTGTGTTGCCGGTGCGTAGCTCTTCGCGGATGCGCTCGAAAATCAGCACGTTGGCATCGACCGCCATACCGACGGACAGGATCATGCCCGCGATGCCGGGCATGGTCAGCGTCGCACCTGGAATCAGCGACATCACCGCGATGATGAGCGTGAGGTTCGAGAACAGCGCGACGCACGCGACGAGGCCGAACAGGCGGTAGTACAGCGCCATAAAGATGAGGATACCGACGAAGCCGATGACGACCGCATTGAAACCCTGGCGGATGTTGTCGGCGCCCATGCTCGGGCCGACCGTCCGTTCCTCGACGATGTCCATCGGCGCCGCGAGTGCGCCAGCACGGAGCAGCAACGACAGGTTGCGCGCTTCCTGCGGGGCGAGCCCCGTGATCTGGAATCGCGGACCGAACACGCCGGCGATGTTCGCCTGGCTGATCACGACTTCCGACGTCGTGCGGATGCGTTCGACTTCGCCATCCGAACGCTCGCGAAGTTCGGTGCGATTTTCGATCATCACGACCGCCATCGGCCGGTTCAGGTTTTCGCGCGTCGTCTGCGTCATGCGACGCGCTGCGGTCGCATCGAGATTGATGAATACGGCTGGGCTGCCGGTCTGGGAGTCGATACCCGATGCCGCGCCGGTGAGCTGGTCGCCGGTCGCGATGACGTCGCGGCGCAGCAGCACGGGTTGGCCCTGCTGGTCCTCGTACAAGCGTGCCTGCACCGGCACCCGGCCGGTCCGCTGCGCCTCAAACGCGTCGCCGTCGAGATAGACCAAGCGCCACTCGAGCGTGGCGGTCGAACCGAGAATTTCTTTGGCGCGCGCGGTGTCCTGCACGCCTGGTAGCTGGACGACGATTCGATACTCGCCTTGGCGCTGCACGATCGGCTCAGCGACGCCGAGCTCGTTCACGCGGTTGCGCAGCGTCGTGATGTTCTGCTCGACGGCGAAGCGGCGTACGTTCTCGCGCTCAGTTTGTCGCAGGGACACGATGACCGCATCGTCGCCGACCGGTTCCGCGATGAGTTCCGCGAATGCCCGCGTGATTTCGCGTTCCGCGCGGTCGCGATCGGCGGGGTCGCGGAACGTCACACGGATGCCACCTGACTGCTGCTGGCTGATGAGTCCGTAGCGGATGCCCTGGTCGCGCAAGAGCCCGCGAAGGCTATTCTCGAAACGCTCTTCAGCCTGCGTGACCGCGGCATCCAAGTCGACTTCGAGCAGAAAGTGCACGCCGCCGACGAGGTCGAGCCCGAGGTTCATCGGATCGCCGCCGATGGCACGCAGCCATGCTGGCGTGCGCGGAACTCGGTTCAGCGCGACAACCCAGCCACGCCCGAGCTCGGCGCGCAGCGCATCGAGCGCGGTCAGCTGCGCTTCGGTCGATTCAAAAGTCGCATACAGGAGTCCATCGCGCGTATCGAGCGATTCGTACTGCGTGCCGGTATTCCGCAACGCGTCTTCGACGACCGCCGTTGTCGCGCGGTCAATCTCTTGCACGTTCGCTCGCGACACTTGGACGGCGGGGTCCAGACCAAAAACGTTCGGCAATGCGTAAAGCAGGCCGAGCGCCACGACCAACATCACCAGTGTGTTTTTCCACGCGGGGAAGCGGTTGATCATCAGTCGAGGCTCGCGACCGTGCCCTTCGGCATGATGGTGCCGACCATGTGACGCTGGATGCGCACTTGGACCTGATTCGCGATTTCGACGGTCAGGAACGCATCATTCACCGCGACGACGCGGCCAAGCAGCCCGCCCTGCGTCACGATTTCGTCGCCGGCCTTCAACGCCGCGACCATCTCACGATGCTGTTTTGCGCGCTTGGTCTGCGGGCGGATGATTAAGAACCAGAAGACCGCGAAGATGAGTAGGAGCGGAATCATCTGCACCAGAAAGCTGGGCTGCGAAGCAGCCGGGGTTGCAGCGGCCAGCGCGTCAGAAATGAAGAAATCCATGGAAAAGTCCGTTGTTTGGGGAAACCAGCGGACTATTATGGCACAGGCGCGGCGTTCCGCATCCGGCCCGCCGTGAAGCCCTCAGCCCATGCCTCAAAGCCCCCCGCTGCAATCGCGTCCCGCATGGCTGACATCATGGAAAGGTAGAAATACAGGTTGTGGGCGGTCGCGAGGCGCGAGAACAGGATCTCCCCGCAGCGCTCGAGGTGGTAGAGGTACGCGGCGCTGTAGTTCCGGCAAGTTTTGCACCCGCACGCCGGGTCGACCGGCCCCGTTTCGTCGCGCCAGCGCGCGTTGCGGATTCGGACCTCGCCGCGGCTCGTGAACAGGTGGCCGTTGCGCGCGTTCCGCGTCGGCAGCACGCAGTCGAACAGGTCGACGCCACGCCGGACGGCTTCGATGATGTCCTCAGGGGTACCGACGCCCATCAGGTAACGCGGTCTGTCCAGCGGCATCGCCAGCGTCAGCGTGTCAAGCACCGCGAGCCGTTCGTCGGCGCGCTCACCGACCGAGAGTCCGCCGATCGCATAGCCGTCAAAGCCGATCTCGACGAGGCCTGCGAGCGACTCCGCACGCAGCGTCGGGTACATGCCGCCCTGCACGATGCCGAATAATGCGGCCGGGTTGTCGCCATGCGCATCGCTAGAGCGACGGCCCCAGCGCAGCGACAACGACATCGATTCCCGGGCCTCGTCCTCGGTGGCTGGATACGGCGTGCACTCATCGAAGCACATCACGATGTCGGAACCGAGTTCGCGCTGTACCTGCATCGACGTCTCAGGCGACAAGAACACTTTGTCGCCGTTGACGGGCGACCTGAAATGGACGCCCTCCTCAGTCAGCTTGCGCATCGCCGCCAGGCTGAACACTTGGAAACCGCCGGAGTCGGTGAGAATCGGCCGCTCCCAATGCATGAAGTCGTGCAGGTCGCCGTGCGCGCGGATCACTTCGGTACCGGGGCGCAACATCAAATGAAACGTGTTTCCCAGCACGATGTCGGCACCGAGCTCGACGAGCTCCTCCGGCAACATCGCTTTCACCGTGCCATAGGTGCCGACCGGCATGAACGCAGGTGTCTGCACTGCGCCGCGCGCGAATTCGAGCGTACCGCGGCGCGCGGCGCCGTCATTCGAGGTGACCGCGAATTTCATGGGGAGACCAACATGGCATCACCATAGCTGAAGAAGCGGTAACGCTGCTCGACCGCGTGACGGTAGGCGGCCATCGTGTGCGCGTGGCCAGCGAACGCAGAAACCAGCATCAAGAGCGTGGACTCCGGCAGATGGAAGTTGGTCAGAATCCGATCCACCGCCCGGAAGCGGTAGCCCGGCGTGATGAACAAGTCCACGGGCGCCGACAGCGGCCGAAGTTCGCCGCCCGCGGCGGCCGCTTCGAGACTCCGCACGGCCGTCGTGCCGACCGCAACGACGCGCCCGCCCCGGGCGCGCGTGCGCTGGACGGCGGCACACGCCTCGGCGCCCACTTCGGCGTATTCGGCGTGCATGCGGTGGTCGGCGATGTGCTCGGCGCGCACCGGCTGGAAAGTCCCCGCGCCGACGTGCAGCGTCACGAAACAGTGGTCGACGCCGCGCGCGGCGAGCGCGGTGAACGTTTCATCGTCGAAATGCAGCCCCGCCGTCGGTGCGGCGACCGCCCCCGGCACGCGTGCATACACGGTCTGATAACGCTCGTGGTCCGCCGCCTCGTCGCTGCGCTGGATGTAGGGTGGGAGCGGTACGTGGCCCGCGCGCTCGAGCAGCGGCAACAATGGAACATTAAATGAAAGTTCATACAGGTCGTCGTTACGACCCACGACTGTCGCGACCGCACCGCCATCACACTGAAGCTCGGCGCCGGCGCGAATCGGTTTGCTCGCGCGCGCGTGGACGAGCGCGGCGCGTTCGCCCAGCATGCGCTCGACGAGCATTTCGACGCGCCCGCCCGTCGGCTTCGTCGCGAACAGTCGTGCGGGTATCACGCGTGTGTCATTGAAGACGAGAAGGTCGCCGGGCTCGAGTAGCCCCGGCAGGTCGCGGAATAGCCGATCTGCGACCGCCCCGCTGCGCCCGTCGAGTGTCAGAAGGCGGCTCTCGCTACGCGCCGGCAGCGGCCGTTCTGCGATCAGCTCGGGGGGTAGCTCGTAATGGAATTCGCGGCGCATCATGCGCCGCGAATTCTACCAATTACCGGTTAGGCAGGGTCACTTTCAGCGTTTGCTTGCGGCGTTGGCGCATGATTTCGACCTCGGCTTCCTCGCCCTCCGCGTATGAACGCAGGATGCGCGCGGCATGTGTCGGGGACTCCGGCTCGCGGCCGTCGATCGAAAGGATCACATCGCCGTCCTTGAGTGTGAGCGGATTCTGCTCGCCGACGCTGACGACGAGGAGCCCTCGGTCGGTATTGAAATAATCGCCGAGGCCCTTGTTTACCTTGACGAACTCGTAGTTGCCGAACGCGCGCAGGCGCGCAAGCGCGGCGATACCCGGCATGTCGGGGATGTTCGGCATCGTGAAGGTGCGCATGCCGTCCGGCGCGCCGAATGCAAACGCCATCGGCGTCTCCTTGCGCTCCTCAAGCGTTACCTTCGCGGTCCGCGTATCGCCTCCACGCCGGTACTTCACGGTGATGACGTCACCGACTTTCGCGTCGCCGAGAAAATCGTCGAGTACGGTCATCGTCGTCGCACCGGCAAGTGACTTACCGTTCATCTCCAGCAGCACGTCGCCATCCTTCAGCCCCGCTTTCTCTGCGGGACCGTCGGACGCTGTGCTGCGGATGACCAGCCCGTCGCGCCGATCCGTCCCTAGAATCACTCCGAGACGCACCGGCGGCAGGTTGAACGAGCGGAATTCGAACTCATTCATCCAGCGGTCCGCCTCCTCGGCAGAGAGCGCGGCGACCTTGCGCGCGGCTTCTGCAAGCTCGCGCCTGGCCTGCTCGAGCTCGGCACGTTCGGTGCCGCGCTCGGTGGGCGGCGGCATCGGCGCCGGCGGTTGTGCGGATACGATCGGCGCCAAGATCAGCGCGCCAGCCAACATCAGGGATTTCGAGATACACGTCATGGGTGACTCCTCCGTCAAAATGCGTATTGGCCGCTGGTCGCGTGTACGCCGACCAGTGCTTCCATCAAGTCCACGCGCTGCCGCCAGAGCTCGGCCGTCGCCGGTGATTCGAGCGACGCGCGTTGCAGGTGCGCATCGAGCAGCGCGATTCGATCCTCGAGCGCCACGATCGTGCCCGCCGTCTGCAAATCGAGCACGCGTGTTTCCGGCGCGATTACCGTCAACGCCGCGTCGAGGTCCTGCGACTGCGCGACGAGGCGCGCCATGTCGGACGACGGCACGGGTTCGTCGACGGGTCGCTGCAGCGTGACCAGCGCGACCGCCATCACCAACGACGCGGCGAGCGCGGTGCCTAACGCCGGCAGCCAGCGCGAGCGGCGTGTACGCCGTGCGCGTTCGGCCGCGATCGCCGTCCACACGCGCGGCGATGGCTCAAGCCCGGGCAATGCCCGGAGTTGTTCAGGCAATCCCTGTGACTCGTTCACGGTACGATTCATCATCATTCTCCAGCAGTGCGCGCAGGCGCGAGTGCGCGCGCGACAGTTGCGATTTAGAAAAACTTTGGCTACGACCTACGGCGTCCGCGATCTCCTGATGCGTCCATCCCTCGACGTCGTGCAACCACACGACTGCGCGCGTCAGCGGCGGTAACGCCGCGAGCGCCTGCTCGAGGTCGCGCGCGAACAAGCCGGGTTCAGCCCATTCGCCGTGCTCGTCGGATTCCCAAGCGACGAGTGTCGGGCGTGATCGCTCGCTCCGCAGGTGCATCAAGACCCGATTCACAACCAAACGGCGCAGCCAGCCCCAGAAAAACCCGTCGCCCCGGTAGCTCCGCAGCGTGCGCGGAAGGTCGAGGAACACGTCCTGCAAAACGTCCTCAGCGGCCTCTCGCTGGCCGAGCATGCGGGCCGCGACCGTGAACGCCGGCGCCGAGTACAGCCGATACAACGCCTCGAACGCCGCGTCATCACCGGCGTTCACGCGCTGTAGCAGGCCCTCGGGGGGCTCGGGAATCGGGGTCAGTGCCATATACAGAGCATAGATGCGCGGCAGCCAAAAAGGGTCGCAGCGTTTATACTGGGCGGCCTTTGCGGGGCCGGGATGGCGGAACTGGTAGACGCGCCGGACTCAAAATCCGGTTCTGGTGACAGAGTGCGAGTTCGATTCTCGCTCCCGGCACCACCCCGC
>CAYODZ010000154.1:0-6102 GCA_964402835.1 uncultured Gammaproteobacteria bacterium
GGACCTGACCCACAGGCATCCGTCGTGAAGTCCGCTGTTTCGAATTCAATCTCGGCGGGCACACCGTCCGCACCCGTGATATCCGCGGCCAGCGAGTAGGTGGTCGCGCAGCTGAGTCCCGACACCGTGAGGGTGGACGCATCAGAACTCGCCAACGGTAGAGCGCCGACGACCGCATCCGCGGCATCAAGCACCCGAAGCGTCCCCGTGTACGGGACGCCATCGTGCGACACACTCGCTTTCACTCGAACGGCCGTCTCCCCTGCCTCGAGCGCGTAGAAGAAAGCGTGTATGTCGCTCGCCACCACCGCGACCGCCGTTTCACCGTAAATTTCGGGTGCGTGCGCGGCCTTCAGCACGAGCGTGTAATCCGTACCGGGCGCTGCGTCCGCCGGCATCGTCGCGCGCGACTCGCCGAGGAACGTACCGTGGCTCACGAGCGTGTCGACCAATGTACCGCCCTTATGAAGCTCAAGAATGTAGGAATCGCCAATGAGGCCTGCGATGTTGTACTCGAAGGTGAACGCCGCGCCGCGGCGCACCATCGGGAGATCCTTTAACTCAATCGCGCGGTCCGTCAGCCACGCATCGTAGTGCGGGCGAACCTCGTACAAAGAGCGCGCGTTCTCGGATTCGCCTGCGACCCCACATGGGGCACCATTACAGTCAAGACGCGGCGACGAGAACTTCGCGACGCGCGGGATGTTCATGTCGGCCGTTGCCATAATGGTGTTCACGGGGACGCTGTTGGAGTAGGCATTCGAATACGCGAACGCGCCCGCGCTGCCCACACCGTTCGACTTCTCATGCGCGCTCCCCAAGTTGTGGCCAAGTTCATGCGCGAGCGTGGTCGCCAGGCAGGTGCCACGAATCGATACCGTTGAGAAGCCGAGCCTGGGCGAATACGCGGCTGCGTTCGTTCCGACATTCGGCAGATGTCCGTAACCGCAGGAACCGTGGCCGTCACGCGTTTCACGCAGCAGCGTCACGAAGTGCGCCTCACTCTCGACCCGCCACTTCGAGACCGCCCCAAAGACGTCCGGATTGAACTCCGGACGCTCGGTTCGCATCTGGCGAAGCAGGGCGAGATTCGAGGCAGATTCGTCGGCGGCCACGAGATGGAATCCGGCCAGGTTGAACTCGATGTTGGTACCGCTCGCCTCATAGGCCGCGTTCGTCACCATGAGGAGATTGTCCAAGTACGCCTGCCACGCGGCGTCATCCATGTCGCCGCGCGCGCTGTTCGTGTAGAGGATGAGTACGTTGTACAGGGACGGTGCATTTAATTGCTTCGTCGAGCCCTGCTTTTCGCTGAGCGATTGCGGGCGCTCGGTATAGTGGCCGCTGAACTCATCGAACACCACCACATCGTTGTCGAAGGCGCCATTAACAGGCTGAACGCGCGTCAGCTTCACCTCGCCCCAGGTGTCGCCAGCCGGTTCGACGCGATACTCGCCGGTCGGACTGAGAATCGTTCCGAACATTCCGCTCTCGCGGCTACTGGTGAGCGTGACTACGAAGCCATCCTGGCCGTTGCCGTCGACCATGTGACCCGTCCAAGTCACATTGCCGCTCTTATGCAAGCGTGGTGTCTGAACGAGGACGCTGAATCGATTGCCGTCGGGCAGCGTCAGTGCGACCGATGAGCCGAATCCGCGATTGAACGCATCCTCGTTGATGCGCATCGTCTCGCGATCAGTCGAAGACAATAACTCCGGCGCGGCGAATGCTGCGTTGGCAAATGAAACGAGCGCTAAACCCGTCGCGAACGCAACGGCCCCAATATAACCCTTCACGCCCCATCTCCCCGGATAACGACTGCGTCAAAGTTATCCGGTGATTACCTTAGAAACAAGCGTCGATTGCACTGGGTACAGTAGCGTACGCAGCGGGAAGATGGTGGCTATGGGTGGACTCGAACCACCGACCTCAGCATTATGAGTGCCGCGCTCTAACCAGCTGAGCTACATAGCCTTTGGGGGTGCAGATTCTCGCACATCAAACATTGAAGCGGAAGTGGACGACGTCACCTTCCTTCATGACGTAGTCCTTGCCCTCGAGACGCCACTTGCCGGCCTCTTTCGCACCGGCCTCACCGCGGTGGGCGATGTAGTCGTCGTAGCCAACGACTTCGGCCCGAATGAAGCCCTTCTCAAAGTCGGTGTGGATGACGCCCGCGGCCTGCGGCGCGGTCGCGCCGTGTTTCACGGTCCATGCACGGACTTCCTTGTCGCCGGCGGTGAAAAAGGTCTGTAAGCCGAGGAGCTTGTACGCGGCGCGGATCACGCGGTCCAGTCCCGGTTCGTCCTGACCGAGGTCCTTCAGAAACTCAAGCTTGTCCGCATCGTCGAGTTGCGCGATTTCCGATTCGATTGCCGCGCACACGGCAACCACTTCCGCGCCCTCACCCTTCGCGTGTTCGCGCACGCGGTCCAGCAACGGGTTGTTCTCGAATCCCGTGTCGTCGACGTTCGCGACGTACAGCGTCGGCTTGATGGTCAGAAGATGCAGCTCGCGCAGCAATAGCCGTTCGTCGGCGTTGAGGTCGAGCGAACGCACCGGCTTGCCGTCATCCAGCGCGGCCTTCACTTTCGTGTACGCGGCAACGCGCGCGACCGATTCCTTGTCGCCGCCCTTTGCCTGACGCGTCACCCGATTCAGCGCCCGCTCAACCGAATCCATATCCGCGAGCGCGAGTTCGGTGTTGATGACTTCGATGTCGGACAGCGGGTCGACCTGGCCTGCGACGTGTACGACGTCATCGTCCTGAAAGCAGCGCACGACATGCGTGATCGCATCGACTTCGCGGATGTGTGCGAGGAATTTGTTGCCGAGGCCCTCACCCTGCGCAGCACCCGCGACGAGGCCGGCGATGTCGACGAATTCAATCGCGGTCGGCAGCACGCGCTGCGGCTTCACGATGTCGGACAACGCCGCGAGGCGCAGGTCGGGCACACCGACCACGCCGACGTTCGGCTCGATGGTGCAGAACGGATAGTTCTCCGCCGCGATGCCCGCTTTGGTCAGCGCGTTGAAGAGCGTGGATTTGCCGACATTCGGGAGGCCGACGATGCCTGTCTGGATTGCCATGGTGACCTTCGGGGTCAGACACCGAAGCGCCTGCCCAATTAGTTGCTTTCAATGTCCTTCGGTGTCTGACCCCGAAGCTTAGTTTCGACGGTTCAGCCGTTCCATGACGCGCTCAGGGCCGTCCGTCACCAGCCGTTCCATCTCGTCGAGCGCGGCGCCAATCGCACCGTTGATCGCTTCGTCGTCATCTTTCGACGGCCGCTTGAGCACCCATTCGACCGGCTCGCCGCCGCGCGCATCGCGCGGGTGGCCGATGCCGATGCGCAAGCGCAAAAACTCGGCACCGAGGTGGCTGGTGATGTCGCGGAGGCCGTTATGACCGCCGTGGCCGCCACCGACCTTAAGGCGCGCAGTACCGGGCTCAAGGTCGAGCTCATCGTGCACGACAAGAATCTGCGCAGGCTCGATCTTGTAGAACTGCGCGAGCGCACGCACCGCCTGGCCGCTGCGGTTCATGAACGTGGTGGGCTTGAGCACACGGACCGGTTCGCCGGCAATTCGAATCAAGGCGGCTTCGCCGTGGAACTGCTTGGCCACGGCGAAGCTGCCATCGAACCGACTCACCAATGCGTCTGCGAACCAGAACCCGGCGTTGTGCCGGGTCGATGCGTACTCCGGACCCGGATTGCCGAGTCCGGCGATCAGGGCGACTGGGGAGATTACTTCTTCTCCTCGTCCTCGTCCTCGTCGTCCTTCTCACCCGCGACTTCCGGTGCCGCAGGGGCTTCCGGTGCGGCGGTCTCGAGGTCTTCCTCGGTCGTGACGCGCGCGTGGTGAATCGAGACGACCGGCTGATCGTGCTCCTCGACGTCGCCGTGCGACAGCGCCACGAGCTTCACGCCTTCCGGAATCACGAGGTCGGTCAGATGCAGCGCATCGCCGATTTTCATGCTGCCGCACTCGACCTCGATGTACTCGGGCAGGTGCTTCGGCAAACACTCGACCTCGACCTCAATGAGGTGATGCGATACGACGCCCGCGGAATCCTTGACGCCCGGTGAGGTCTTCTCGTTGAGGAAGTGCAACGGCACGTGCACGCGCACGGCCTTGTTCGCCTGCACACGCAGCAGGTCAACGTGCGTGATACGCGGCTTCGCCGGGTGGCGCTGCATGTCTTTCAGCAGTGCCTGAACTTCCTTGCCCCCGAGCTTCACGGTCAGGATGTGCGAGTAAAAGGCTTCGTGCGCGGTGTTGCGAATCATCTCGTTATGGTCGAGGGTGATTGCCTGCGGCTCGGCGTCGCCGCCGTACAGGATGCCCGGCACACGGCCGGCGCGACGAAGGCGGCGGCTCGCACCCTTCCCCTGGTCGTCACGCTTTTCGGCGTTCAATACAAAGTCGATGCTCATTTCTATACTCCATTTCGCGGCGCAAAGGCGCCGCTCCTACATTTGAAGCGGCAACGCCGCTCCTTCATTCCAGCCCCGCGACCAGGGCTGGGTCTTAGGTCAGTCCATGTACAGCGAACTGACCGATTCCTCTTCGGCGATGCGGCGCATCGTTTCCGCGAGAATCGCGGCGATGCCCATCTGCCGTATGCGGCTGCAGGCCGCGGCGTCCGGCCGGAGCGGGATGGTGTCGGTCACCACCAGCTCATCGAGCACGGAGCCCTCAATGTTCTTCACCGCCGGTCCTGACAACACCGGGTGGGTGATGTACGCGACGACCTTCTTCGCGCCCTCGTCCTTCAATGCCTTCGCGGCGAGACACATCGTGCCCGCCGTATCGACCATGTCGTCGATCATCACGCACGTGCGGCCGTCAACGCGGCCGATGATGTTCATCACCTTCGCCTCGTTCGGCCGCGGGCGCCGCTTGTCGATGATCGCGAGATCCGCGTCATCGAGCTGCTTCGCCAGCGCGCGCGCTCGCGCGACGCCGCCGATGTCGGGCGACACGACCACGAGGTCGTCGTACTTCTGCCGCCAGAGGTCGCCAAGCAGCACCGGCGACGCGTAGACGTTGTCGACCGGGATGTCGAAAAATCCCTGAATCTGGTCCGCGTGCAGGTCGACGGTCAGCACGCGATCGATGCCGGCGCCCGTGACCATGTTCGCGACGAGCTTCGCCGTGATCGGCACGCGCGCAGCACGCGGGCGGCGATCCTGCCGTGCGTAGCCGAAGTACGGCATCACCGCGGTGATCCGGCCGGCCGACGACCGATGCATCGCGTCGACCATCACCAGCAGCTCCATCAAATTGTCATTCGTCGGCGCGCAGGTCGATTGGACGATGAAGACGTCGCGACCGCGCACGTTCTCCATAATCTCGACCATAATCTCGCCGTCGCTGAACTGGCCAACGTGCGCCTTGCCCAGCGCGAGCTTCAGGTTCAACGCAATGTCCTGGGCCAGTTGTGTACTCGCGTTGCCCGCGAATACCACCATGCTGCTGTCGGACATCGTCATCGCTCCGTTTGTTTGGCTGGGGCGCCAGGATTCGAACCTGGGAATGGCGGGATCAAAACCCGCTGCCTTACCACTTGGCTACGCCCCAATGTTTCCCGAAATGTAGAGGGGCGACCGGTTCATGCCGCGCGCGACCACGCCGCGCCACCCGTCCGGCAACCGGGCCAGCGCGTCATGCGCCGGCTCCGGTGCGTCGAAAGTCGCGAACACGCACCCGCCGGTGCCGGTCAGACGGGCGCCGACCCCGCCATCGGCGTAGTCGTCAAGCCAGTCAAGCGCCGCAGCGACCTCAGGGTAGCGCGCGCGCACCAAAGGCTCGAAATCGTTGCGTCCGGCACCCGAAACAAAGTCGGGTATTGTCAGGCGCGGCGAATCCCGTGTCAATTCAGGTGCCTGGAATAGCTCGCGGGTCGAAATCGCCACGCCCGGGTCTACGACGAGATACCACGGCTCCGTCAGCTCAATCGGCACCAAGCGGTCGCCGATGCCCTCAGCCCAAGCGGACGTTCCCCGCACGAAAACCGCCACGTCGGCGCCGAGCGTTGCGCCGAATGCGCAGAGGTGGTCCCGGGTCCAGCCGAGTTCCCACAGCCGATTCAACGCC
>CAYODZ010000155.1:0-10265 GCA_964402835.1 uncultured Gammaproteobacteria bacterium
CGTTTCACATGCGGGATCGCGGACAGCCCTTCGACCAACGCCGCGAGACGTCGATCCGACAGTGACAGCGGGTCGCCGCCCGACAGTATGGCTTCCTCCAGCGATGGATCGTCGGCGAACCGGTCGAGCACGGCGCGCCAACCGCCGACGGATGCACGCGCCTCTTCATAGGGGAAGTGGCGGCGGAAGCAGTAGCGGCAGTGGACCGCGCACGCGCCGGTCGTCACGACCAATGCACGACCTTCATATTTCTGCAGGACGCCATCCGTGTGGGCCGTCGCGACCTCGGCGAGCGGGTCCGTCGTAAAACCGGTGGTGGACACGAGTTCGTCGCAAATCGGCAGGACCTGACGCAATAGCGGATCGGTGGGATCACCGCGGCGCATGCGGGCAATAAATGACCGTGGCACGCGCAAGCGGAACGACTGGGCGGCCGCCTGTGCAGCGGGTAATAGCGCGGGATCGAGGTCGAGCAGCGCCAATAATTCAGCGGGGTCGGTGACGGCGTGGCGCAACTCCGTCTGCCATTCGGGGACCTGCCAAGCTATCATATGCGCCATGGCGACCTATAGTACCAACGAATTCCGCTCCGGCCTCAAACTGATGTTGGACAACGACCCCTGCGCGATCATCGAGAACGAGTTCGTGAAACCCGGTAAAGGGCAGGCGTTCAACCGCGTGAAGCTACGCAACCTGAAGACAGGGCGCGTGCTCGAGAAGACCTTCAAGTCGGGTGAGAGCTTCGAGGCTGCAGATGTCGTCGACACCGAGATGCAGTACTTGTATTCCGACGGCGAGTTTTGGCATTTCATGAAGCCGGATTCGTTCGAGCAGTTCGCGGCCGAGCGGAAGGCGGTCGAAGACGCGTTGATGTGGTTGAAGGAAAACGACGTCTGCACAGTGACACTGTGGAACAACGCGCCGCTCGCAGTCAGCCCGCCGAACCACGTCATTCTCAAGATCATCGAAACGGATCCTGGGCTGCGTGGCGATACCTCGTCGGGTGGCGGTAAGCCTGCAAAGCTCGAAACGGGTGCCGTAGTACGAGTTCCGCTGTTTGTCGACCAGGGAGAGTTGGTCAAGGTTGATACGCGCACCGGCGAATACGTCGGCCGCGCTGCGAAGGACTAATTGGACGACTGGCGCCCGACGGCTAGTCGGCGTGCGCTGGAAGTCCGCGCCGAGCTGATGCGGCGCGCGCGCGCGTTTTTCGACGCGCGCGGCCTGCTCGAAGTCGAAACGCCGATGCTCTCTGCGGCGGCACCCACTGACCTGAACGTTCACAGCCTCGCCGTGGGCGACCGCTGGCTGCAAACCTCACCCGAATTTCCGATGAAGCGCTTGCTCGCCGAGGGCATCGGTGATTGTTGGCAGCTCTGCCGCGTTTTTCGCGCCGGCGAAGCGGGCCGGCTGCACAATCCAGAATTCACGCTGCTCGAGTGGTACCGGGTCGGGTGGGACGACGCTGCGCTGATGGACGAAGTCGAGGCCTTGGTCCACGACCTCCTTGATGGCTACCGGACGCTCGACGCGGGTGAGCGGGTCACCTACGCGCAAGCGTTTCATCGCGCGACGGGTGTCGCGCACAGCGCGGCCGATGCCGACCGCTGCGCAGCCATCGCGAACGACTGCGGTCTCGCGGCGCCGGATGGGCTCACGCTCGCGCAATGGCACGACCTCATACTCGGTGCGGTTGCGATGCCGACGCTGGGTTGCGACGGTCTGTGTTTCATCACCGATTTCCCCGCGGAGCAGGCTGCGCTCGCGCGCTTGCGTGGAATGCCACCGGTTGCCGCTCGGTTCGAGCTGGTGGTCGATGGCATCGAGATCGCGAACGGTTATCACGAACTCAGCGACCCGGTGGAACAGGCACATCGCTTTCACGCCGATAACGCCGCGCGCGTTGTGGCTGGACTACCGACCATGCCGCAGGACGAGCGACTGCTTGCGGCGCTTCAGCAGGGTCTGCCTGATTGCGCTGGCGTCGCGCTCGGCTTAGATCGGCTCGTCATGTTGGCGCTGGGCACCGACAACATCCAAGACGTCATCGCGTTCCCGACCGACCGGGCCTGATTCATCGCGGCGCCGCGATGGTCGAGCCACCGTGGCTTGGTATCATCCGTCCATGATTCCCGCGGCGGAACTGACAGCTGACGACGGCGTGCTGCAACCCAGCGGCGACTGGGTGCTCGCCGCGCTCGACCCGTTGCCGCCGGCGTTGCCGGTCGCGACGCCGGTCGCCAGCCTCGACTGCAGCCGGCTGGAAACCCTAGATACCGCCGGTGCGCTCGCCATCTGGCGCCTCGCGCAGGAATACAACGTTCAACCGACGGGTCTCCGCGCGGAGTTCGCGGCGCTGTACACGCAGGTCGCGACCCTCGCGGCGCGGCCAGCGGGCGATGCGCCCAAGCACGCACGCTTTCTCCATCGCGTCGGCTTTCGAACGGTCGGCGGGCTGCGCGATGCCGGCGGCTTCCTCGCGTTCATCGGCGAGCTCTCGTTGACCCTCGTCCGCGCGCTGGCGCGGCCGTCGCGCTTGCGTTGGCAGCCCATGTTCGGTGTGTTCGAGACGGCGGGGTGGGGCGCACTCCCCATCCTCGGGTTGCTGAGTTTTCTGATTGGCATCGTGATTGCGTATCAGGCCGGCGTGCAGCTACGCGACTTCGGCGCAAACATCTTCATCGCGGACCTGATCGGCATCTCTGTTGTGCGCGAGTTTGGTCCGCTGATTGCGGCAATCATCGTCGCGGGCCGGACAGGCTCGGCATTCACCGCAGAAATCGGCACCATGAAGGTGACCGACGAGATTGACGCGCTGCGCACCATCGGTATTTCGCCGATGGAAATGCTCGCGCTACCAAAAGTGCTCGCGCTCGCGGTGGTGTTGCCGCTGCTGACGGTGTTCGCGGACATCTGTGGTATTGCGGGCGGTATGGTGATGGCGCAGACGATGCTCGAGGTTGGTTTCTACGATTTTGTCGACCGCCTCGCGGAGTCCGTCGATTTGTCGGATTTTCTGACCGGCATCGGCAAGGCCCCGGTGTTCGCGCTACTCATCGCGAGCGTCGGCTGTCATCAGGGCTTCCAGGTCGAATCGAGCGCGGACTCGGTCGGTCGCCACGTCACCCGAAGCGTCGTGCAGTCGATTTTCCTAATCATCGTCGCCGACGCGGCTTTCTCGGTCGTGTTCAGCATGGCGGGTCTATGAGCGCGGCCATCGAGGTCCGGAATCTACGCTTCCGATACGGCGATGGCCCATGGATTCATGATGGCATCGACTTCGACGTACGCCGTGGCGAGGTCTTCGCGATCGTCGGTGGGTCGGGGTCCGGCAAGACCGCGATGATGCGGCAAATGTTATTGTTGGAGCGGCCGACCGAGGGTACCGTCCAGCTCCTCGGCTGCGACATCACCCGCGCGTCCGCTGAGGCGGTTGCCGCGACCCGGCGCCGCTGTGGCGTGCTCTTTCAGCACGGCGCGATGTTCTCGGGCCTGACCGTCCTCGAAAACGTGATGTTCCCGATGCGCGAACACACTGCGCTGTCGGCCGAGGACCGCGAGGCGCTCGCGCACATCAGAATTGGCATGGTCGGGTTGCAGCCGGAAGCAGCATGGCTATACCCGGCACAGTTGTCCGGCGGTATGCTGAAGCGCGCGGCACTCGCGCGAGCGCTCGCGCTGGATCCGGAGCTGTTGTTCCTCGACGAGCCGACATCCGGGCTCGATCCGGTCAGCGCCGCGTCGTTCGATGAACTCGTCGTTCGACTGCGCGACGCGATGGGCCTTACGATCGTGTTCGTGACGCACGACCTCGATTCGTTGTGGCACATCTCGGACCGAGTGTTGTTCCTGGCGAGGAGCAAGGCCATCGCGATCGACGAAGTTGCTGCGGTCGCGGCTGTCGACGCGCCGGAAGTGAAAGAATATTTCGGTGGCCCGCGAGGACGCCACCACCTTGGAGGGTAGATGGAAGCAAGGGTGAACTACGCTGCAGTCGGCGCGTTCGTCATCGTGCTGACGGCGGCATTGATTGGCGGCATCCTGTGGCTGTCCGCCGGTATGCACCGTGCCGACTATCAGTATTACGTCGCGTACGTCGAGGAATCCGTGTCGGGACTGAACGTGAACGCGCCGGTGAAGTACCGCGGCGTGGACGTCGGCGTCGTGCGCGAAATCGGCCTGCGGCCGGGCAATCCAGAACAGGTTCGCTTGCTGATGGCCATCGAGCGGTTCACGCCGGTGAAGGAGGACACCATCGCGATCCTGTCCGTTCAGGGGCTGACCGGAATCGCATTCATCGACCTCACGGGCGGCTCCCAGCATTCGCCGCTGCTTGAAGCGCGTCGCGGCGAGGCGTACCCGGTCATTCCCACCGGTCCCTCATTGCTCGCGCGCCTGGATACCGCGGCGTCGCAAATGTTCACCAATATCGAGCGGGTGTCGGATTCGCTGTCGGCGCTCGTCGACGAGCAAAACCAGCAGGCGTTTCGCGAAACGCTAGGGAACATCCGCGCGTTCACGGCCCGGCTGGAACAGGTCCTAAACGAAGAGAATTCACAACAGCTCGAGGAATCGTTGGATGCGTTGCATCGCGTGTCGACCGCGCTCGCGGGAAACGCAGACAGCATCGAGGAGATGGTCCAGAACCTCCACGCCGCGAGCGAAGGCCTACCGACCGCCGTCGACAACTTCACCGACGCCGGCGCGAAGTTCACGGAGACGATGGACGCGACCCACGCAGAGATTCGCTATTTGTCCCAACAGATTACGCCACAGGCCGCGGCAGTCCTCACCGATCTGCGCCGTGCGAGCGCCAGCCTTGAGCGATTCGCGGATAACCTAGAGAACGACCCTGCGCTGTTGCTGCATGGGCCCCGCGAACGGTCACGCGGACCGGGAGAGCGATGATGACGACGAGAACCCTATTGATCGGCGCGTTGGTAGCCACCCTGGCCGGCTGCGGCACGCTCGCGCGGCCGCCCGCCGTAAACGTCGTCAAACTACAACTCCTCGGCGAGGGCGCACAGATAGAAACCGTCGAGTCGGTCGGTGTGAGTATCGCCGTCGCCGAACCGACCGCGATGCCGGGATTCGCGACTGCTCGGTTCGCGTACCTCGAGCAGGGGCTCGAATTGCGCTATTACGGACGCCACGAGTGGACCGCGAGTCCCGCGCGCCTGTTGCAGCCCGCGCTCGTGCGCGCGCTCGACCGGAGTGGTGGCTTCAAATCGGTGACGGCGCCGCCGTCCATTGCGCTCGCAGAACTCAGGCTCGACGTCGAGCTCTCGCGCCTCGTGCATGACTTCCGGGAAAGCGAGGGTGGCGAGGTTGTGCTCGCCGTGCGGGTTCAGTTGACCTCGTTGAAAGACCGAAGCGTGCTCGCGACGCGCAATTTCGAGTATCGCGAGCCCGCCGAAGCGCATCCGGTTGCCGGTGCGGTCGCCGCGGACCGTGCGCTGGCACGACTGCTCGAGGATGTCGTGGCGTTCGCCGTAGAAAATGCCAACCGCTGAATTCGCGCCACCTCGGTGGCTCCGCAATCCGCATGTGCAGTCGCTACTCGCGACAACGCGCGTGCGACGGGCGCTGATCGATTCCTCAGCGCTGAACGCGGCTTCTCAATGGACCATGCTCGACTGTGGCGACGGCGTGCGGCTGCTCGCATCGCACGCCGTGCAAGGCGATGCGCGACCCGACACGCCGCTCGTCATCATGATTCACGGTTGGGAGGGGAGCTCGGAATCTGCCTACCTCGTGTCGGCGGCCGCCGTGCTCTACGGCGACGGCGCAGAAGTCGTGCGCTTGAACCTGAGGGACCACGGCGATACCCACCACCTCAACGAGGATCTGTTCCATTCCTGCCGCCTCGACGAGGCCGTCGGCGCGGTGCGCGCGATTGCGACGCTGAACCCGGGGCGGCCGCTCTATCTGGTGGGCTGGTCGCTCGGGGGTAATTTTGCCGTGCGTATCACTGACCGGGCGCCCGAGGCCGGCATCGAGCTGACCCATACGATTGCGGTTTCGCCCGTGGTCGATCCTGCAAACAGCTACAATGCGATGAACAACGGCCTGTTTTTCTACCGTTACTATTTCGTGCGCAAGTGGCAGCGGTCGTTGCGTCGTAAGCAGAAAGCATTTCCTGCGAAGTATGACTTCGCGGATGTGCTGCAGATGAACGACTTACACACAATGACCGCGCATTTGATTGAGCGGTACGGCGAGTTCGCGACCGTTGAGGATTATTTCGACGCGTACGCATTGAACCGCGCGATGCTCGAGGGCGCGAAGACGCCTTTGACCGTGGTTACGGCAGACGATGACCCGGTGATTCCGGGCCAAGACTTTGCGCCGTATTCGAGCCATGGGAATTTTACGCTCGAGGTGCTGCCGCATGGCGGCCACTGCGGGTTCATGGAGCGCGTTGGCGCCCACAGTTGGATCGACGAGAAACTATGTCAGTTGATTATCAAAAACCCTCGGGCTGGTCCGAGCTGATCGCGCAGGCGCGTTCGCTCGTGGACGGCGAATCCAATGCGATTGCCAACGCAGCGAACTTGTCATCGCTGCTCTATTACTCGCTGTCGGATGTGAATTGGGTCGGCTTCTATTTCGTGGAAGGCGACGGCCTCGTCGTTGGGCCATTCCAAGGGCGCCCTGCTTGCGTGCGAATTCCGATGGGCAAAGGCGTCTGCGGAACGGCGGCTGCAAGGCGCGAGACGATTGTCGTGTCCGACGTCAATGCTTTCGACGGCCATATTCCGTGCGACAGTGCGTCGCGGTCGGAGATTGTGGTCCCGCTGATACGCGACGGTGAAGTTTTTGGCGTCCTCGATGTCGATAGCCCGATACTCGCGCGTTTCGACAGCCACGACGACCGGCTCGGATTCGAGGCGGTCGCCGCCGTCTACGTCGCCTCGTGACGACGTCGCGGTTAGTGCGCCTCACCTTGGTCGGGGGTGGTATCGCGCTCACCCTCGCGACGATGTACACGCTGATTTACTACTTCGTCACAGCGCGTTATATCGCGCCGCCACCTGTGATCCAGATACTTTCGTGGCTCACCATTGTGATGGCGCCCTGGGTTGTGACAGCACCGCTCGCGGTTTGGGTGGGCGAGCGCTGGTCATCGTCTGCGATTAATGCTGCGTTACTTGGACTCGCGCATGTGCTCTTTGCGTTCGTCGTCATCGGCGTCCATATGCTCTGGTATTGGTTTTGGGCCGAACTGATGGCGCCGTATCCGCACTTGCACGAGGACGCGGCCGCGCTCAATCAGTTCCTTCGCTACCATGCGACCGCACACCTCCTGCTCTACGGTTCGATCGTGATGCTATCCGCCCGCGAGACATCGCTCGGGTTACGCGCGACACCGGAAGGATTGCTCCGTGGAGCCGATGTGCACCACCGGGGGGTTAGTGCCGCGACGACAATCGATCCTGGCATCGCGGCGCGACCGACGCCGGTCATCGTCTATGACCCGAAGTCGCTCTCCATCCGGGCGGTCAACGAGGCGGCGGTCGATTGTTATGGCTACTCATCCGCAGAATTTAAGCGGCTGTCGGTCGAAAATATCATCGAATCCGGCGATCTCAGCGTCTTGAGTCGGCAGACGGGCGCGGGGCCCGAGGTCGCGCTATGGACGCATGAAGCAACGCACCGCCGTGCGTCCGGCGAACTATTTCCCGTGGAGTACATCGCGGGCAACGTCGTGTTTTCTGGCCGTTCCGCGATGCTCCTGATCGTTCGCGACATCACCGATAAGGCCCGTGCGCGGGAGGCGTTGATTGCCAGCGAACGCAGCGAGGCGGAATTGCGGGTGCAGCTTGTCGACGCCCAATTGCGTGCATTGAAACTGCAGTTGAAGCCGCACTTTCTGTTCAATATCCTGAACACGGTCGCGATGATGATTCGGAGTGGTGAAACGGCGAAGGCCCAATCCGTCGTATCGCTGCTCGGCGAGATGTTTCGGCGTTTTCTCGAGTTCGAGAATCACGACAAAACCACATTGCAGCAAGAGCTGGCTTTTCTTGACCTCTATCTTGGGTTGGAGCAATACCGCTTCGAGGACCGAGTGGAGCTGCGCAAAACAGTGGACCCGGCCGTCTTGGAAACCATGGTGCCGACCCTCATTCTGCAACCAATTGCCGAGAACGCGGTCAAACACGGACTCGCGCGAATCGCCGGGCGTTGCCAGCTCGACGTGAATGCATTTTTAGACGGAGACGACTTAGTGATTGAAGTGATCAACGATGCCCCGGAATCCGCCGCGGTCAGGGGGCTCGGGATTGGCCTCGAAAACACCCGTGCGCGGCTCGCAGCCAGTTATGGGGACCGTGCGAAGTTCTCGCTAACTGCGAGCGATGGCCGGATGACGGCGATGCTCCGACTCCCGCAAGGGGACCCCCAATGAAGCCGTTGCGCGCGCTTATCGTAGATGACGAGTTGTACGCACGCCGTGGCCTGCAGATGTTGGCCGACGACGCGGTCGGTATCGAAGTGGTCGGTGAGGCGACATGCGGTGAAGAGGCGGTCGCGCGTATTCGCGCGCTGAAACCGGACCTTGTATTTCTCGACGTCGAAATGCCCGGGCTAAATGGCATCGAAGTTGTTCGCGAGGTCGGCGTAGACGTGATGCCTGCCGTGGTTTTTGTGACGGCGTACGACCAATATGCAGTCGCTGCGTTCGACGCCTGCGCGGTGGATTATCTTTTGAAGCCGTTCACCGATGAACGCTTCCGCACAGCGCTCGATCGCGTGCGGATGCGGCTGAAAACAACATCCGCCCCAGATGCCGCGCACTTGCAGACGCTGGTGGAGCGATTGCTGCCTGATGAAGACCGCCTGCGCCGGTTCACGGTCAAGACGGGCGACACCCTCAGCGTGTTTGACGTGGACGACATCGACTGGATTGAAGCCGATGAGTACTACGTGAAGCTCCATATCGGGCGGGACGCCCACCTCGTTCGGCAATCCCTGACTTCGCTCGAAGATCGGTTGCCGCCCGACCGGTTCGCGCGTATCCACCGGTCGACCATCGTCAATCTGAAACGAATCGTGTCGCTTGAGCCTTTATTCCAAGGTGATTACACCGTCGTTCTCGCGGATGGCCAGCGGCTTCGCCTCAGCCGTCGTCGTCGTGAAGCGCTGGGCGCCGGGCTGACGCATCTCACTTAGACTGTTGCGTTCGGGCAACGGCACCCGTTTTCGACCGAGTTCGAGATGACCGATTTATCCATTCACCGCGCGTAACCACCGCCGGCCGCATTCCGCATCCGTTCATTGCATTTCCGTTGTGCTGTTGTATCAGCGCGTCAAACTCGATTGCGGGTACTTCACCTGCATTAAGGGGAAACACAATGAACACAAAGACGTTTGGAGCCAATGCGCTCCGGTGGTCGGTGTCGCTGGCGCTTGGCGTCGGCATGACATCCACCGCTGGTGTGGCATTTGCACAAGACGCGGATGCCGACGAGTCCCTCACGGGTCGCGTTGAAGTCACGGGTTCGCGCATCAAGCGCGCGGATATCGAGGGCGCGCTTCCGGTCACGGTCATCGACCGAAACCAGATTGAGCTGTCGGGCCAGACCTCGGTCGCCGACCTGCTTCGCAACACCACCTTCAACACGTTCGGTTCGACCCGCCCGCTTTCGGGCAGCTCGGCACAGAGCTTCGCGGGCCTTAGCCTGCGCGGTGTGGGCGAAAGCCGCACGTTGATCCTGATCGACGGTCGTCGTGCTCCGACGGCTCCGCAGGTCGGCGGCGCACAGGACTTGAACACGATTCCGCTCGCAGCGGTTGAGCGTGTCGAAATCCTGTCCGACGGCGCTTCGGCAATTTACGGCACGGACGCAATCGGCGGCGTGGTCAACATCATCACCCGGAAGGACTTCACCGGCGTGCAGATGACCTACGGCATGGGCAAGCCCTCTCAGGAAGGCGGCGACACGGAAGAGGGTTCGATCCTCTTCGGCGCGTCGAGCGACCGTGGCAGCGTGATGGGTGGCGCGTCGTTCAACAAGCGCGACATCGTGTTCCAGCGTCACCGTCCGTGGTCCACCGGTGGTGCCTCGGTGTACGGCAACAACCTGCTGTACTCGGGCGGCGGTGTTCGTGCCTTCGGTTACGTCGACGACCCCGTCCACGGCTCCGCGTACCCAGGCGCCTGCGACATGCCTGGCTACTCGCTCTCCGGAACCGGCTCGACGACCCGTTGCGTATTCGACTTCACGTCGACTGCCGCGGACGAAGCGTCCATCAACAACCAG
>CAYODZ010000156.1:0-14705 GCA_964402835.1 uncultured Gammaproteobacteria bacterium
GACCTTCGTTTCCAACATCCGTTTTGCGAGGTGTTCCCGCTCGGGCGTCTGAAGCGCGAGCGCGTAGGCGCGCGCGAACGAGGCGTGCGCGTCGCGCTTGCGGTCGAGCCGCAGGCAGAGCTCAGCGCGCGCCGCGTGCGCAAGGTGATAATCGTCGAGCTCTCCGTCTTTGAGCAGCCCGTCGATGAGCGCGAGCCCCGCATCCGGCCCGTCGCGCATCGCGACTGCGACCGCACGGTTCAGCGCGATGACCGGCGACGAATCAGCGGACGCGAGCAAGTCATACAACGCGACGATACGGCCCCAGTCGGTTGCGTCCGCCGACGGCGCCGCAGCGTGCGTCGCGGCGATCGCGGCTTGCAGGGTATACACGCCGACCGTACCGCCTGCGATTACGCGTTCGACGATTGAAGTCCCTTCGGCAATCAACGCGCGGTCCCATGCGCTGCGGTCCTGGTCCGCGAGCAACACCAACGCACCGGCTTCGGTCGTGCGCGCGCTGCGGCGTGACTCTTGTAGAAGCATCAGCGCGAGCAGACCGAGTACTTCGGGGTCCGGTAGCAACTCCGCCATGACGCGGCCGAGCCGGATCGCTTCGGCCGACAAGTCGGCGCGCGTGAGTGTGTCGCCCGACGAGGCGGAATAGCCCTCGTTGAACACGAGGTAGATAACGCGCAACACGGTGTCGAGGCGATCGTGGAGTTCGTCCTTCGAAGGCACCTCGTACGGAATCCGTGCGTCACGGATTTTTCCTTTCGCACGCACGATGCGCTGCGCCATCGTTGGCGCGGGCACGAGAAACGCGCGCGCGATCTCCTCGGTCGTGAGGTCGCAAACCGAGCGTAGCGTCAGCGCGATTTGCGCGTCCGGAGAAAGCGCCGGGTGACAGCAGGTAAAGATGAGCCGCAGCCGGTCGTCGCCGACTTCATCCTCGAGCTGCGCGTCGGGTGCTTCGATTGCTTCGGGTGCGAGCGCCGGGTCGGCGACCACTTGCGCGAATCGCGCGCGTCGCCGCACCGCATCGATGGCTTTGAATCGACCGGCAGAGACAAGCCAAGCGCGCGGGTTGTCCGGGATGCCGTCGCGCGGCCACTGCTCGACTGCGGCGATGAACGCGTCGTGCAACGCCTCCTCCGCGAGTTCGAAGTCACCGAGCACGCGGATGAGTGTCGCGAGCACGCGCCGTGACTCGTCTTTGTAAACCCGTTCAATCGCGCCATCCATGGCGCAATGATACCGGCCGATGGTCAGGCTTTTTGCATGTCCTCGAAGCCGGCGGCCGCCGCTTTCACGTCATCCGGAAAATCTTCCATCGCCTGAATCTGGCGCACCTCGATGATCTCGTTGTCGCCCATCGGCGCGCGCTTCGCCCACGCGACCGCGTCGTCCTTCGAGTCGACTTCGATGATCCAGTACCCGCCGAGCACCTCGTTCGTTTCGATGAACGGCCCGTCGGTCACGGTCGGCTTGCCGCCCTTGTACGACACGCGCGCACCCATCGACGGTGGATGCAGACCGTCGAGCGAACGGAGCACGCCCGCGTCCTGCAGCGCCTTGTTGAACTTCATCATCTCAGCGACGGCGTCGGCTTCCGGCATCGTGCCGGGCGCCGCTTTCTCGTAGCCCTTCGGTATCACCAACAGCATGAATCTCATGACCCGTTCTCCTGTATCAAGGAAAGGAAGTTACCGGCCGGATCCTTGAACCAGGCAATCTGCATCTCGTCGTGCGTCAGTACGCCATCCGCGTCGGTCTTGGTGTCGCCGTGCGTATACCGCTCGAAACGCACGCCCTGCGCGGCGAGCTCCGTCATTTCGGCACGGAGGTCGTCAACTTTGAAGTTCAGGACCGTGAAGGTCGCCGGAGCGTGGTCGCTTTTCGGGTAGAGGTAGAACAGGTTGTCACCGGCAAGCCGGAGCTTTAGCCCGCCCATCTCGTCGTCGGCGACGTCAAGCCCGAGCGTGCGACCGTAAAAAGCCTTGGCGCGGGCGACGTCGTCGACCGAGAAGCTGCCGAACGCGACCGTCTGCTTGTTCACGACGCCTCACCCTCCACGATGACCTTGAAACCGCCGTAGGTCATGCGCTTGATGTCGAACAGGTCCGCGCAGTCTTCCATCGAGCTCTTGAGGCGCGGGTCGGCCATGACCTTCTTGTTCACGCGGTCGCGGTGCGCCTTCGACTTGTAGAGGATCCAGGAGAAGATCACTGTTTCGCCACGCTTCACTTTCGCAAGGCGCGGGAACGGCATGACTTTCTTTACGGCGAGGTCGTCGCCGACCGCTTCGACGTATTGCAGCGCTCCGTGCTCGAGCCAGACCTTTTTTGCGACTGTCGCGACCTTTTTGTATTTCGCGATCTTGCCCGTCGCGACCGGGATGACAAATCCGTCGATGTAACTCATGGCTGCAACTCCCTCGTGGGTCTAATTTCAATACTGCCGACACGCGCCGGCGGAATGCGTGAAGCGAGGCGGATTGCTTCGTTGAGATCCTTCGCTTCAATGAGATAGAAGCCGGCGAGCTGTTCCTTCGTTTCGGCGAACGGGCCGTCCGTCACCGACACACGGCCCGTGCGCACACGCACGGTCGTTGCGGTCGCGATGGGCTGCAGCGGCTCGCCGCCGAGCAGGTGGCCGGACTGCTCGAGGCCGTCTGCGTACTCGAGGCACTCGGCGTCGGTCGGGCTTTCGGGCAGCGAATGCAGCGCGTGCTCATCGCTGTACACCAGGCAAACGTATTTCATGTTGGCTCCTTCTTTTGACCCTAGTCGTTCGGCGCGCCCGAAAATCGACATCCACCGTCGGTCCCCAGTTTATGCGTGTCCAGTCCACAGACTTATCCACAGGCGCGGCCCCGTACAATGCGGCCATGACCGGCGTTTTACGCGTTGCGGTACCCAGCCCGCTTTACCAGTTGTTCGACTACTTGCCGCCGGCCGGCGACGACGGCCCATTTCGGCCCGGAATGCGCGTTCGGGTGCCATTCGGACGGGGCCGGGTCGTCGGACTGATCGTCGCGACGGCCGCCAACAGCGACTACCCCGTCGCGAAGCTGAAACGCGCGGCGGCCCGGCTCGACGAGACCCCACTCCTGTCGGAGGACGTCCTCAAGCTCGCGGCGTGGGCGGCCGACTATTACCACCACCCAATCGGCGAGGTGCTTGCGACGATGCTGCCCTCGGCGCTCCGGGCCGGCGCCGAAGCGAAGGTCCAAGCACAGGAATTTTGGCGTGTAACGGCGGCCGGTATGGCCGTGAATCTTGATGACCTCAAACGCGCGAAACGTCAGGCTGCCGTTTTGGTCCGACTTCGCGCCGCCGGCGAGGCCGGCCTCGCGCGCACTGAGTTGGATGACGCCGGCTCCGCACTGGCGCCGCTACGGGGTCTCGCGGAGAAAGGGCTGGCAGAGCGCTTGGAAAAAGCGCGCGGCGCGACGGCGCGTTCGTCGGTTGCTCAACCACCGCCAGAACTCAACCCGGATCAGGCGGCGGCGGTCGACGCGATTGCCGCGGCTGACGGCTTCCACGGGTTTCTCCTCGATGGCATCACCGGCAGCGGCAAGACCGAGGTGTACCTGCGAGCCATCGAACGCGTAATCGCGGCCGATCGGCAAGCGCTGGTGCTCGTCCCAGAAATCGCCCTGACCCCGCAATTGATTGGCCGGTTCCGCGAGCGCTTCGACGTGCCGCTCGCCGTGCTGCACTCGGGGCTCAACGACACCGAGCGCCTCGACGCCTGGTTACGCGCGGCGCGTGGCGTCGCGCCGATCGTGATTGGTACGCGGTCCGCGGTCTTCACACCACTCGCGCGCCTGGGCCTTGTGGTCGTTGACGAAGAGCACGACCCGTCCTTCAAACAGCATGAAGGCTTCCGCTACTCGGCGCGAGACCTTGCCGTCTGGCGTGCGCACGAGGCGGCTGTGCCGGTCGTACTCGGTTCGGCCACGCCGTCGCTCGAGAGTCTGCACAACGCACGAAGCGGCCGGTATACCGCGCTACACCTGCCGGAACGGGCAGGCGCTGCCACGCATCCATCGATGCGCGTGCTCGACGTGCGCGGCGGGGTGTTACGCGAGGGTCTTTCGGATGCGCTGCTACGGCGCATGGAGACCCACCTCGCCGCAGGGTCACAGGTTTTGCTGTTCCTGAACCGACGCGGCTACGCACCGGTGCTTCAATGCCACGATTGCGGTTGGCTGTCCGAGTGCAGCCGCTGCGATGCGCGCATGACGCTGCACCGGCGCGACGCGCGGCTGCGCTGCCACCACTGCGGGCACGAGGCGCCCGCGCCGCGCCGTTGTCCGGACTGCGGATCCGAGGGCGTGCTGCCAATTGGGCTCGGCACGGAGCGAATCGAACGCGTGATCGGTGAGGACTTCGCGGGCGTTTCGATGGTGCGGATCGACCGCGACGCGACCCGGCGCAAAGGCGAACTCGACCGCCTACTCGAACGCGCCGAGCGCGGCGATGCACGCATCCTCGTCGGTACGCAGATGCTCGCAAAGGGCCACCATTTTCCGCTGGTCACGCTCGTCGCGGTCGTTGATGCGGACGGCGGGCTTTTCAGCGCGGACTTTCGCGCGAGCGAGCGCATGGCCCAACTGATTCTGCAGGTCGCGGGGCGCGCGGGGCGCGCGGACCGGCCCGGCGAAGTCGTCATTCAGACCCATTGCCCCGACCACCCGCTCCTGCAGAGCCTGGTCGCGCACGGCTACCCCGCGTTCGCGGAGGCCGCGCTGAAAGAACGCGCGGTCACGGGCTTGCCGCCCTACGGACACCTCGCGCTGTTGCGCGCGGAAGCGACGGATGAGGCGTCGCCGAGCGCGTTTCTCGAGGCGGCCGGCAAGATTGCGCGCGAACTGGGGCTCGGCAACGTCGACTGGCTCGGTCCGGTACCCGCCCCGATGGCGCGTCGCGCAGGGCGATACCGCGCCCAAGTGCTGATTCGCGCCGATGCACGCGCGCCGCTGCAGCGCCTGCTAACCGACCTCGTGCCGCAACTCGGCGTATTGCGCGAAGCGCGCAAGGTGCGATGGTCGGTGGATGTTGACCCAAGTGATACCTATTAACCGGTAGAATCTGCCCGGTGAAAACCGAACTCCACAAGCTGATCGCCGCCGCCCTGCACTCGATGAAGGGTGTGTTCTCCAAAGCCTCCCGCGATGGCCGTCCACTGCTCGAACGCACGCGCGATGCGAAAAACGGCGACTTCGCGACGAACGTTGCGCTCACGCTTGCGAAAGCCGCACAACTTCCGCCCCGAAAAATTGCGGAGCAGATTGTCGCGGCGTTGCCGCCGTCGCCACTCATCGACCGCGTCGAGATCGCCGGTCCCGGCTTCATCAATTTCTTTCTCGCGCCGGCGGCTTGGCAAGCGCTCATCGGCGAAATCCTCGCTGCAGGCGACGCATACGGCCGCTGCGATGCAGGCCGTGGCCGCAAGGTGCTGATCGAGTTCGTGTCCGCGAACCCTACCGGCCCGCTGCACGTTGGACACGGACGCGGGGCCGCGTACGGCTCGACGCTCGCAAACGTGATGACCGCGGCCGGTTACGATGTCGCGCGCGAGTTCTACATCAACGACGCTGGCCGCCAGGCTGACATTTTCGGCGTGAGCGTGTGGCTGCGCTACCTCGCGAAGCGCGGTGTCGATGCGCCGTTCCCGTCAAAAGGCTCCCCGGGTGATTACGTCGGCGAGATCGCGGCGCGGCTCGACGCCGAGGATGATGATCGCTATCTGCGCGACGCAAAGTCCGTCGCGGAGGGGCTGCCGGGCGATGCCGATCCCGAAGCCCAGCTCGATGCGACCATCGCGCGTGCGCGCGAGCTGCTCGGCGACGACTACCGGCGCCTGCTCGACTTCGCGCTCAGCGTTCAGCTCGATGAAATCCGCACGACGCTCGACACGTTCGGCGTGCGCTTCGACCGCTGGTACTCGGAGCGCGAGCTCGTCACGAGCAATGCAATCACGCACGCGCTCGAAGAACTCGACCAGCGCGGCCACACCTATACCAAGGATGGGGCGCTGTGGTTGAAGACCGAAGCGCTCGGCGACGAGAAAGACCGCGTGCTCGTCCGTGAGAACGGCCAGCACACGTACTTCGCCGCCGACGTCGCGTACCACCTCGATAAGCTGGAGCGCGGCCACGAGCTGCTGATTGACGTCTGGGGCGCCGACCACCACGGCTACATCGCGCGCGTGCGCGCCGCGATCCAAGCACTGACCGAACGCGGCGATGCGTTCGAGGTGTCGTTGGTGCAGTTCGTGACGCTGTCGTCGGGGCGCATGGGCAAGCGCAGCGGCAACTTCGTGACGCTGAAGGAACTCGTGGACGAAGCCGGCGCCGACGCGACACGATTCTTTTACCTCGTCCGCTCGAACGAGCAGCACCTTGAGTTCGACATCGAACTCGCGCGCTCGAAGAGCAATGAGAACCCGGTGTTCTATATCCAGTACGCGCACGCGCGCTGCGCGAGCGTGTTGCGCCAGCTCGAAGAAAAAGGCTTCGCGCACGATGCGGCGAACGGCGCCGCAAACGTCGCGCGCCTGGTGGAACCGCAGGAGCAAGCATTGCTTGTCACGCTGTCTCGGCTCCCGGAGGTCGTTGAGGCGGCGGCCGCGGCTCGCGCGCCGCATCAGCTGCCGCATTACCTGCGTGATGTAGCGAACGATTTCCACAGCTGGTACAACGCGCACCAGTTCCTGATTGACGACGCCGACTTGCGGGATGCCCGCCTGAACCTGATGCTCGCGACGCGGCAGGTCCTGCGCAACGGGCTCGCGCTCGTCGGCGTCTCTGCACCGGACGCGATGTAGCGTGGCGCGCGACTACAAGAATGCAGGCACCCGCCGGCGCGGCGGTCGCAGCGGCAGCGGTCTGTCGGGCGGCGCCGGCCTCGTCATCGGGCTCACACTTGGCGTTGCGTTGGCGGCCGGCGTGCACCTGTATCACACCACCGAGCGCGACCCAGGAACGGTGGTGACCAGCGAGACCGAAGCCGAACCGGGTACCGAAGCAACCACCGACGCGCGACCCCGGCCGCGTTTCGATTTCTACCGGATGCTACCGAACTACGAAGTCGTGATTCCGGAGCAAGAAGACGTCGCGAGCACGCCGGACGAACCGGCGGCGGTCGAGACTGCGGGGGTCTACGTGTTGCAGGCGGGTTCGTTCCGCAAGGCCGACGATGCCGATCGGCTGCGCGCGCAGCTCGCATTGCTCGGCATCGAGTCACGCATCCAGATGGTCACGATTGACGACGCGGACACCTGGCACCGCGTGCGCATCGGCCCGATTTCGGATTTGTCGGATTTGCAGGACATGCGCCAGAAGTTGGCGCGCAATTCCATTGAAGCGCTCGTCATCCGCGTCGGCGACTAGTCGTTGGATTTGATGTCGATGCCGAGCGAGCGCAGTTTGCGATACAGATGGGTGCGCTCCATGCCGACACGACCTGCGAGCTTTCCGACTTTGCCTTCGCACAGCGCGAGCTGCTGTTCCAGATAAGCTTTTTCGAACGCCTCGCGCGCTTCGCGCAGCGGCAGCGCCAGTAAATCCTGTTTGATGAAGGTACCGCCGGCGTGCGCCTGCTCCGCGCCGATCGCGCGCTCGACTTCGTCGAGCGACACCTCGTCTTCGCCACCCATAATCAGAAATCGATGGATCAGATTCTTGAGCTCGCGCACATTGCCCGGCCACGGGTAATGGCGCAGCCGGTTTTGCGCGGCCATGCTGAAGCGCCGGTACGGAAGGCGCTCGCGATCGACCAACGCATCGGTGTAGTGACGAATCAATTCGGGAACGTCCTCGGCGTACTCACGCAGCGACGGCACATGCAGGGTGACGATCGCGAGTTGTGCATAGAGGTCGCGGCGAAACTCGCCGGCATCAATGAGCTTGTGCATCGCAGGCCGCGCGGAACAGACCATGCGCGCGTCGTGCCCCCGTTCGAGCGCCCCGAGCATCGTGCGCTGCACTTCCGCGCTCATGTCGTCGATTTCGTCGATGAACAGGATGCCGTGTTCTGCGGTCTTCAATAGCCGTGACAGCTCTGTCTCGGCATCACCGGTCGTCAGCGCGCTCGCGGAGCACTCAACAAACGGGCCATCCGCACGCGCGGACAGTGAGTGCAGGTAGCGCGCGAATGCCTCGCGGCCGGTGCCGGGTTCGCCGACGATCAATACCGGCGCCTCGTGTTGCGCGACGCGACGCACCTGTTCGCGCAGCTCGCGCATCGCTTTCGAGCGACCCACCGGTTCGACGACAACGGGTAAGCGGTATTTCTGTTGTCGGCTTGGGCGTGCGTTTTCGAGCGCCTGCTCGACGGTCTTCAGTAGCTTCGCGAGTGAGAGCGGTTTCTCGACGAACGCCGATGCACCAAGACGCGTCGCTTCCACCGCCGTGTCGACCGTGCCG
Source organism: uncultured Gammaproteobacteria bacterium (assembly GCA_964402835.1). Classification (GTDB taxonomy): domain Bacteria; phylum Pseudomonadota; class Gammaproteobacteria; order Natronospirales; family JAIVGZ01; genus JAIVGZ01. Next base: position 8,417 of record CAYODZ010000156.1, read on the forward strand.
TGCCCCGACATCATCACGACCGGATGTTCCAAGGGGCCTTCGCGCGTCCACTCCTGCAGCAGCGTGATGCCGTCGGTATCCGGCATCCAAATGTCGAGCAGGATGAGGTCCGGTGTTTTTTGCGCGCGCTCGTGGCGCGCCTGCGCCGCATTCGCGGCGACGGCGACGTCATAGCCCTCGTCGACCAGGATGTCCTGGACCAAGTTGCGGATATCGGCTTCGTCGTCAACGACGAGCACGCGCGCGGCACTCATGCGTTTCTCCGTTCAGGGACGTTTAGCAGCGGTAACCTTGCGGAGACCGGCAGACAAATCGTGATGGCGGCGCCACCCTCGGCACGGTTCACCGCCTCGAGCGTACCACCATGTTCTTCGACGAGCTTGCGCACGATTGCGAGTCCGAGCCCTGTGCCCTTCGTCTTCGTCGTTACATACGGCTCAAATGCGTGCTCGAGGACCTCCTGCTTGAAGCCCGGCCCGTTGTCGGCGACTTCGAGCTCGACGACCGCCGGTTCGCGGTGGCCCAGGTAACGCGTGCAGACCGTGACCGTGGCGGTGTCGCGGCCGGCGATCGCTTCGACGGCATTCTTCAGCAAATTGTGGAGCAACTGCCGCAGGCGCACCGAGTCCGCGTCGATGAACGGCAGCTGGTCATCGAGCTTCAGCTGGACGACGACCCCATCGCGGCTGCGGTACAGCTCCGCAACTTCGCTGACGAGCGTGTTCAGATTCATCTCGGCCAACTGCAGGTCCGGCGTGCGCGCGTAGTCGGAGAACGCATTGACCATCTCCTTCAGCGCGTCGACTTGCTGCACGATCGTGCGCGTACAGCGCTCGAGGACCTCGCCTTGTTCCGTATCCATTTGATCGAGGTAGCGATGGCGCATCCGTTCGGCCGCGAGTTGGATGGGCGTGAGTGGATTCTTGATCTCATGCGCGAGCCGACGCGCGACTTCGCCCCAGGCTGCCTCACGCTGCGCCTGCAACAGCACCGTCATGTCATCGAACACTAGCACGCGGCCTGGACGCCCCTGCTCGTCGGTCAAGGTCGCGCAGCTGCACATCAGCACGCGCCGGCGCGTGCCGCCCTGCAATGTGATTTCCTCACGCCAATCGCCATCGTCGATGTCGAAGTGCTTCTGGCAGGCGCGTAGGAACTGATCCAGCATCGGGTTTGATTGCGCGGCACGACCGAGCGTTTTTCCCAGAAAACGCGTGAGTTCGACATCGAGAATCGCGCCCGCGGCGGAGTTCGTGGCACTGACGCGCATCTCGCCATCGAATGCGATCACGCCCGATGAGAGGCGGGACAAGACCGCCTGTAAGTGCGCGCGCTCGCGCTCGACTTCTTGCTGGCTGACGCGCGCCTGTTCGCTCGCGCGCGATAGCCGTCGCGTCATTTCATTGAACGACAGGACAAGGAAGCCCATCTCGTCGCGGGCCGGCAACGGTAACAAGGTCTGGTAGTCACCCTTCGCGACGGCGCGCGTACCGGCGGCAAGATCCTGAATCGGCGCAACGAGCTTGCGCGCCGCATAGAAGCCGGCCCAAACCGCCCCGAGCACGCTGAGCAGCAGGATGAGCGACAGGGTCAGCGTGAAGCTGTACTTGAGCGGTTCGCGGTACAGCAGCAACTCGCGATAACCGGAGTACGCAGCCTGCACGTTCGTTGCGAGCCCACTGACGCGATCGGGCACGGGGAACAAGCCCTGCAATAGGCGTGGCTCGGTCTCGCCGGGGAGCCGCGCGAGCGGCACAATGACGCGTACGTGCAGGCCGGCGCCCGAAATCGGGTCGAGGCCCGCGTAGGCGTCGCCCTGCCGCAGCTGCACGAGCAGCTCCTCCGGGGGTTGATCCGGAAACACCGAGGTGCCCAGGCCCGAACTCGTGGCGATGATGCGGTTCGGCCCGAACAGCGTGAGTTCGTTCGCGCCAACCTCGACGCGCGCGCGGTGCAGGTGCAGCGGCATCAACAAGTTGTCGATCGCGCGTAGCTCGCGCGCCACGCGTTCCACGCGCGCACGACCCTCGACGACGCGAAGATCCAGCGCAGTACGGCTCAGCGCGAGCGCGTCATCCAGCGCAGCCTCGACGCGCACGTCGAACCACGAGTCGATGCCGCGGTTTAGGAATTGCAGCGAGAAGTAGTACACGAGCGAGACGGGTACGACGGCCAGCACGACAAAAATCGCGACGAGCCGTGCTGTGAGCCGCGACCCGGTCACGTGCGCACGGTACTGGACGACGAGGCGGTACAAGTTCGCGCCGATCACGACGAGCAGCGCGATCGCGCCGCCGACGTTCAAAAGGAGCAACCAGGGATGCAAACGACTGAAGTCTTCGGAATTCTGCGTCGCGCTCGACAGCAGGTATAACGACAGAATCAGCAGCGCGAGCCCACCGACCGGTAACAGAATTGTCGCGAGGCGCCTCAGGAACGAAGTGTCCACGCGTACCACTCGCTGACGAGTCGCCACCTCGGGAATAGCATTGCGACCCAGCGTACGGGCCCAGAGAACGCCTCGACCACCAGCCGCACGCGCAGCCGGACCTGGTATTCATCGCCTTCGTTCAGCGCCGCATCCTCGATGATGCGCATCTCGGAAATTCGACCGAGCTCGGTGGCTGCTGAACGAAAATTTACGTAACTCGTCTGCTGGCCCGTGTTCAGGTTTCGAATCACGAAACGGTCGGATATCGGGTGGTAGACGAGTTCGTATTGCTGGTTGATTTCGACAACGGTCTTGTCGAACCACCACGAGCGCGCCCGGATTACGAGGACTTCGACTTCAAACGTCAGCGGGACCCCGTTTTCGAGCGCGTCGAGCGCGCTGTCTCCGAGCCCATAGTCGATGTCCGCATACAGTAGATGGGTCCCGTCGACGAGGTCGGTGAACGCGGTGCGAATCACGAATCCGGGTTCTGCCTGCTCTTGGGCCGACGCGGGGGCGGATGCCAGGCACAAGGTCGCCATCAGCGCGAACAGCAGCGGCCGGATATGGCGGACAGGCGCAGTCATCTGCATTCAAACCCCCTTGCGCAGACAAGCATAATAGAACCCGTCCATGCCGTCCTGCCCGGGCAGTATCTGGCGCCCGTAGTCTGTCTGCCGCCCCCAGCCCGCATCAATCGCTTCAACCTGCGCGTCCTGAGTCGCCGCGATGAACGCGGCGATAACTTCGTCGTTTTCCGCGCGCAGCACCGAGCACGTTGCGTAGAGCAGCCGCCCGTCTTCCGCGAGAAGCGGCCACAGCGCGTCGAGTAGTGCGCGTTGACGCGCAGCGAGCGTCGCGATGTCGGAGGGCCGCCGCAACCAGCGAATATCCGGGTGGCGACGAATTACACCCGTCGCCGAACACGGCGCGTCGAGCAGAATGCGCGCAAATGGTTGTCCGTCCCACCAGCCCTCGGGTTGCGCGGCATCCGCGACCACCACGCGCGCAGTAAGGCCGAGCCGCTCCAACGATTCGTCGATGCGCTGCGCGCGCTGCGCGTCGACTTCCACCGCGGTGAGCGCCACGGTGGGGTCGCGCTCGAGAATATGGCCGGTCTTACCGCCCGGTGCCGCGCACGCATCGAGTACCGCGCTGCCCGGCTGCGCATCGAGCAGGTCCGCGGCGAGCTGCGCCGCGCCGTCCTGGACCGACACGCGACCGTCGGCAAATCCTGGCAAGCGTGTCACCGCCACAGGCTCGGCCAACACGATGCCCATTGGCGCATGGGGCGCGGGCTTTGCGGCGATGCGCGCGGCCGCCAAGGCGTCGAGGTACGCATCGCGATCATCGCGCGCGCGCAGCGTCATCGACCCGGGCGTGTTGTTAGCGGCAACGATCGCCGCCCAGTCCGCCGGCCAGTCGTGTCGCAGGCGCTCGAGCAACCACGCGGGGTGTGCGGATTGCGCGACTGCGTCCTCGGCAATCGCCGCGTCGAGTTCGGCCGCGCGGCGCTGCGCATTGCGTAGCACGGCGTTGACGAGTCCGCGCAGGCGTTGCGGCGCCGCTGCGACGGTCGCCGATACGGCGGCGTGCTCGGGAATGCGCGTCCAGCGAAGTTGGTAGAGCCCGACCGCGATCAATGCCGATACGAAGGCGCTCGAAGGACGCCGCTCGAGCAGCGGCGCGAGTAGCGCATCGAGCTGGCCCCGCCAGCGAACCGTGCCGTACGCGAGTTCTTGCGCAAGTCCGCGGTCCCGCTCGGGCAGCGCTTGAAGCAACGGCGGCAAAGCGTCCGCGAGGGATTGGCCTTGTGCGACGGCCGCAGCGGCAGACGCCGCGGCCTTTCGTGCCGGCATTCCGGCGTCAGCGGCCAACGCGAGAACCGGCCAGCGGGCGCTGGCTCGCAAACTCGCGCGCGCTGATGCGCCGTCCGCCGGGGCGTTGGACTTCGGTGATTCGCAGCAGGCCGTCGCCGGTCACGACGAGGACGCCGTCTGCATCGGCCGCGGTGATGGTACCCGGCAAATCGCGGCGCGAGGGCGCCCCTTCTACGGTGTGTGCCGACCAGATACGAATCACGGTGTCGTCGAGCTGTGTCTGGGCGATCGGCCAGGGGTCAAACGCGCGGATTTGGCGTGCAATCGCCGCGGCCGGCTGCGTCCAATCAATCCACGCTTCGTCTTTAGAGAGTTTGTGCGCGTAGGTCACGCCGGCGGCCGGCTGCGCGACCGGCGCGGCGTCGCCGGCCTCGATCAGCGCGAGCGCGTCGAGCAGTGCGCCGGCGCCGAGCGCGGCAAGCGTGTCGTGCAGGGACGCCGCGGTATCGATGTCGGTGATCGGGATGCGCCGCGTCAGCCAAACGGGGCCGGTGTCGAGCCCTGCCTCCATCTGCATGATTGCCACGCCGGTCTCGGCGTCACCGGCGAGGATCGCGCGTTGAATCGGCGCCGCACCACGCCACCGCGGCAACAGCGACGCGTGGACATTCAGACAACCGTGCGTCGGCAACGCGAGCACGTCCGGCTTCAGAATCTGTCCGTACGCGACGACGATGAGGTAGTCCGGATTGAGCGCGAACAGGTCATCCGGGCGCAGCGCTTTCGGTTGCAACACGGGAATCCCAGCGTCGAGCGCGCAGGCTTTGACGGGGCTGGCCTGGAGTTTCCGGCCCCGACCCGCGGGACGGTCAGGCTGCGTAATAACGGCGACAGGCGCACGGTCGTGCGTGATGAGCGCGGAAAGCGTCGGGACCGCGAAGCCGGGAGTGCCGGCGAAGATTATCCGCCGATTCAGCGCTAGATGACCGGGACGCCGCGGGAATCGCGTGCGGGCGATGGGCCGTCGGTCAGGCGCTGGCGCTGCTCTTTCTCGAGCTTCTTGCGGATGCGGTTGCGCTTGAGTTCAGACAGGTAGTCGACGAACAGCTTGCCGTTCAGGTGGTCGATTTCGTGCTGGATGCAGATCGCGAACAACTCATCGGCGTCGAATTCGACGGCATTTCCGTCGCGGTCGAGCGCGCGCAGCTTCACGTGACCGAGTCGTTTCACGTTCTCGTAGAAGCCCGGTACGGAGAGGCAACCTTCCTGGATTTCGGCCTCCCCATCGCCGGATACGATTTCCGGATTGATGAAGACTTGGGGGCTGTCGCCGTTCTCGGACACGTCGATGACCACGACCCGCTTCGCGATGCCCACCTGGGTCGCCGCGAGACCGATGCCGTTGCTGTCATACATGGTCTCGATCATGTCGTCGGCCAGCTGGCGAATCTCGTCGTCGACCACGGGAACAGGCTGCGCCTTTTCGCGCAGTCGGGGGTCCGGAAACTGGAGAATATTCAAAACGCTCATGACAGAATCGTAAAAACTGCTAAAGTCGCGACATTATATACCAACAGCGCGTGGGGACCCGCACCATGAACGCTCAGAGAACTGCCCATTACCGCACCGTCGCCGGCGTGCTCGCCTGCGCCCTCGCTGCCGTTGCCGCGCCGTTGGCGGCGCAGCCCGCAGAGCGCACCACCGGTACGGTCCTCCGCGACGGGGTGCCCGAGACCTACGTCGTGAAGCGTGGCGACACCCTGTGGGACATTTCCGCGATGTTCCTGCGCGACCCGTGGCTCTGGCCGGATATCTGGCAAGTGAACCCGGAAATCGAGAACCCCCACCTGATTTACCCGGGGGACATCATCCGCCTCATCTGGGTCGATGGCCGGCCACAGCTGGTCGTGGACCGTGTACGCACCCAACGCTTGTCACCGGACATGCGCGTCAGCGAGCTCAACGACCCGATTCCGATGATTCCGCTCGAGGCCATCCGCCCGTTCCTCGACCGGCCCAGCGTCATCGGCCGCGACGA
>CAYODZ010000157.1:0-4042 GCA_964402835.1 uncultured Gammaproteobacteria bacterium
CCAAATGTAATGAGCGTCGTTTGGACTTTGGGAAAGTCCATCCGTCCAAGCCTGGCAGGGAGGGCCCCTGTCGCAACGCTCCTTGGACGGTGAAACGGCGGCTATTCTACCAAAGAATCACGCCGGTGACGCGGCTTTGAGCTCGATCCAGAACCGACTGCCACCGCGCGGCTTTGGTTCGTAGCCGACCTCGCCGCCCATACGCTCTGCCGCCTTGCGCACAATGTTCAGGCCCATACCGACGCCACCACCCATGGGACCACGATCTTCGATGCTGAATAACGACTCGCGCTCGCCTAAGGCGATGCCGATGCCGTTATCTTCGACCCAGAGCCGCACGGATTCGTCATCGCGCTCGGCGCTGACCCGGACCATCGGTGTGACGCCGGGGCCGACATATTTGACGGCGTTGCTGATCAAGTTGGCTAGGCATTGATGGAGGAAACCCTCGCTGCCTAGCACTGCGGGCAGTTCGCCGATCACGCGGACGTCGGCGTGTGGTGCCTGCCAGTCGAGCGTGGTGACGATCAGTTCGCGCGCAACGTGATCGAGATTAACCTCGTCGAGCGCCGGCCGGTTCTCAAGTAGGTGTGCGTAAGTCGAGACATCGCGGAGCAGGCGCTCGAGGCGCGTCGCTGAGGTGTCGATTTGCCGCAGGTACTCGCGCGCTTCAGCATCGAGCTTGCTGCTGTGCTGCGCGCGCAGGCGTCGCGCAATGCTGCGTAGGCCTCGAATCGGCGTGCGCATGTCGTGGTCGATGCTGTACGCGAAGACCTTCAAATCGTTCACGGTCTCGCGTAGCGCGGCCTCGGCGCGCTTCTGATCGTCCATGTCGATTAATGCGACGACCACACCGTCGATTTCATCCGCGATTTTGTACGGGTGCACGCGCAGTGCGTACCAATGCCCGTTGCGGTCGGCTGTCTCGCGCTCGCGTGGCTCGCCAATTCGGCCGACCTCCTCGATGAGTGGCAGCAGTTCGGGTAGCTCCACGCCCAAGCGGATGTCGTGGATTGACCGGCCGATGTCGCGGTCCGACACATTCAGCACGCGGTCGGCGGCGGCGGTGCTGCGGCGCACTTTCTGTTCGCTGTTCAGTACTACAATCGGGATGTCGATGCTGGCGACTAAGTTGATGAGGTCCGCGCCCAGAATGTTGACCTCTCGGTTGCGGTTGTTGAGCTCTTCGTTGAGCGTCATCAACTCCTCGTTGCTCGCCTGCAGCTCCTCCTTTGAGGTCTCGAGTTCCTCGTTGGCACTCTGCAATTCTTCGTTTGCGGCTTGCACTTCCTCGCTGGTCGAGAGCAGCTCCTCGCCGGCCGCGTCGGCGCGCTCGATGACTGAGCGCAGATAATCCCGAGTGTCCGACAGCTCCTGCAACAGTCGTTTGTTCCGCGCGCTCTCTGACTCAGAAATCGGCGGCTCGACAGCCACGGCGACGGGTGCGACGCCGCGTTTATCAGATGACCCGAACACCACCAGAAAGTGGCCCGGCGCTGCGCGCAGCGGGATCACTTCGATGTCGACCATGGCCGTGCGACCGTCCTGACGTACACGCACGTCGTCGCGTCGCGCAGTCGTCTTTTGCTTGTGTGCTTCCGTGAGGGCCGCACGAACCGGCATCAGCAACCCGTCCCGCAACAACTTCAGAAGGTTGTTGGTCGGCTTCCCGGGCGCCGGTTTCAGGAATGGGCCGGTTTCGCCGCGGAACTGCACGACCTCGCCGTCTGCATCCACAAGCACGCCGGGGGGTGCGTAGCGCAGCGCAATTGCGCGGTCAGCCTCGCGTTGCAGATCGATGACGCGGCCGCCGTCGTAGGCGGCGCTGCGCGCGCTGGTGGACGTCCGGCGATTGCTGCGGGTGAGCGAAAACTGTACGCGGGCCGGTCCTTCGTTACGGGTAAACAGGCGCAGCTTTTTGTCCCGCGGGGTGAATCCGTCGGGAAATGCGCCGACGTTTTCGGACTCACCGAGCCACAGCATGCCGCCGGGCTTCAGCGCGTAATGCATGACCGGCAAAATCTGCTGCTGCGCGGACTGCTCGAAATAGATCAATAGATTGCGGCACACGACGAGGTCGAGCCGCGAAAACGGCGGGTCTGTCAGCACGTTTTGACGCGCAAAGATGACCATATCGCGCAGCGTTTGCTTGACCTGGTAGCCGTCTTCCACTTTGTCGAAGAAGCGCCGCAGGCGCTTTGGTGACACGTCACCCACGACGGCATCCGGGAAAAAGCCCACACGCGCTCTGGACAGCACCGCCTCATTGAGGTCCGTCGCGAAGATCTGCAAGCGCAGATCGCGACCGGTGTCTTCGCAAAATTCGACGAACGCCATCGCAATCGAGTACGGCTCTTGGCCGGTCGAGCAGCCAACCGACCAGCAACGCAATGGTTCGCCCTTGTCGAGATTGTCGGCGAGCGCCGGCAGTGCAGAGTGCTGGAATGCATCGAACGCCGCCGCATCGCGGAAAAAACTGGTGACGTTAATGAGAAAATCCTGGTACAGCGTGTGCACCTCGTCCGCGTCGCTCTTGAGCTTATCCACATAGTCAGCGAGCGTTTCGCATCCACACATCGCGACGCGACGCTGCACGCGACGCTGCAGCGTGTTGTCCTTGTACGCATCAAGGTCGAGGCCCGTCACCCGGCGCAGATTGTCCTTAACCGCTCGATAGCTGGCGTCGTCGTCGCTGGGCACGCCGCGCGAGCGTTCGGTCGACGTAAGCAATGGATGGTGTGCGAGGCGCGCGAGCTGCTCGGCGATACGCGCCGGTGGCATTACATAGTCGACGCACCCGGTTGCGGCCGCATTTCGCGGCATCGCCGCATGCGCGGCCGAGCGCTCGTCCTGCGCGAAGGTGATACCGCCGGCGGCCTTGATTTCGCCGAGGCCGACGGTGCCGTCGTTTGCCGTGCCCGACAGCACGACGCCGAACGCGCCGGACTCAAAGTCTTCTGCGAGCGAGCCGAAGAATGCATCAATGGTGTGGAAGCTGCTGTAACCCTTGCCGCGCGGCGCTAGCTTCAGCACACCGTCCTTGACGGTCATGCGCTTGCCGGGTGGAATCACGTACACGTGGTCCCGCTCGATGCGCGTGTCGTCGGTCACCTCGCGCACCGGCATCGGCGATTGGCGCGACAGGATATCGGTGAGGGCGCTTGGGTGATCGGGGTCGAGGTGCTGGACGAGCACGAAGCCCATGCCGGTGTCGGCGGGCAGGTGCTTCAAAAGTTCGGTGAATGCCTCAAGGCCACCTGCGGACGCACCGATACCGACGACCGGGTGGTCTACCCGGGTCTTGGCGTTCGAAGGTCGTCGCGCAGCTTTCTTACGGGGCGGTCGTTTGGCGGCGGAGGGCATGGAAGCCCCATTCTACCGCCGCCCGGACCCCAATCAACCGGCGGCTTTACGCAAATCCGCCGCCTTGTCGGTCTTCTCCCAGGTGAAGTCCGCAAGCTCACGACCGAAATGGCCGTACGCGGCGGTCTGCTGGTAGATCGGCCGGATCAGGTCGAGCATCTTGGTGATGCCGTACGGACGCAGGTCGAAGTGCTCGCGCACGAGTTCGCCGATGCGTGCGTCGCTGATCGTGCCGGTGCCGAAGGTGTCGACGGAAATCGACGTCGGCTCGGCGACACCGATCGCGTAGCTGACTTGAATCTCGCAACGCTTCGCGAGGCCGGCGGCGACGATGTTCTTCGCGACGTAGCGCGCTGCGTATGCGGCAGAGCGGTCGACTTTCGACGGATCCTTGCCCGAGAACGCGCCGCCGCCGTGGCGCGCCATGCCGCCGTAAGTGTCGACGATGATCTTGCGCCCGGTGAGGCCGCAATCGCCGACGGGGCCGCCGATGATGAACTGGCCAGTCGGGTTGATGTGATACTTCGTGTCTTTGTGCAGCCACTCTGCCGGCAGCACCGGCTTGATGATGTGCTCCATCACGCCGTGGCGCACGTCGGCCTGGCTGATCGCCGCTGCGTGCTGCGTGGACAGTACGACCGCGTCGATGCGCACGGGCTTGCCGTCCTTGTACGCGAAC